>CALHIO010000121.1 GCA_938030915.1 uncultured Gemmatimonadota bacterium | reverse complement strand
AGTACCTTGCGCATGTTCGTGAGATCGAGCGTCGGATCCAGCTGGTCGAGCAGCGGAATCTGAGCGGCGAAGAGCGAGAGATGCCCGAGGCCCCATCCGGAATCCCGGATTCGTGGGAAGAGCACATGGAGTTGATGTTCGACCTCCAGGTACTCGCTCTTCAGACCGACATGACTCGGGTGATCACCTTCAAGACCGGCTTCGATCAATCGAACCGGACTTTCCCGCTCTCCGGTACGACGAAGTCCATCCACGGGGCGTCGCACCACGGCAACGTTCCGACGGACATCATGGACTTCAACAGGATCAACACGCACCGCCTGGGCATGATGGCGTACTTCCTCGAGCGGATGCGGACGACGATGGACGGTGACAAGTCGCTGCTCGACAAGACGGCGATCGTCTGGGGGTCACCGATGGGTGACCCGAACCTCCACAATCACCGCCGCTGCCCGCTCATCTTCATGGGCAAGGCGAATGGCGCCCTGGAGGGAGGGATCCACGTGCGTGCGCCGAAGGGGACACCGATGGCCAACGCCTTCGTCACCCTCATGCAGGGCATCGGGCACGACATGCACGCCTTCGGCGACAGCACCGGCTCGCTTCCGCTGACGTTCCCGAAGGGAGCCTGACCGTGATTCGTCGAAGGGTAGCGGTGGGTGCGATCGGGGCATGGGTCGCACTGTGTGCCTGGACTGCGCCCACGGCGGCTCAGGATCTCCTGGCCGCCGCTCAGACCGGCGATGTGGACATGGTCCGTGCATTGGCCCGCGCGGGCGCGGACATGACGGTGATGAGGGGCGACGGAATGAACGCGTTGCACCTCGCGGCGGAGCGAGGCCACACGGATGTCGCGAGGGCGCTCATCGAGGCCGGGACGCCGCACGAGGCCGGCACGCGCATCGGTGACTACACCCCGCTTCACGTGGCCGCGCGCCGGGGAAGCGGGGAGATCGTGCGGCTCCTGCTCGACGCCGGGGCGGATCCGACCCGTCTCACGTCGACGAGTGGCGTGACTGCGTTGCATCTGGCGGCTGCGGCCGTGAATGGAACGGCCGCCGTTTCCGCCCTGCTCGACGCAGGAGTCGATCCCGACGCGGTCGAGGTCTCGTCCGGTCAGACTCCTCTGATGTTCGCCGCGGCCGCCAACCGCCCCGAGTCGATCGAGCGACTGATCGACGTGGGCGCGGACCCGGACGTTGAAACCGACGTGGTCGACGTGCTTCAGCACCTTATCGCGGATCGGGATGCCGCGCGGTATCTGCGGCGCACCATTCAGAATTTCCGCGAGGCCGAGGGTGGGGGCGACGACTGGGAGCCCTCCGCCGAGCAGATTCAGGAGGCTGTCCGCCAGCAGCGGGCCTATCTCATGTCGGGAGAGCCGTACCGCGCATACGACCCGGACGAGCTGGTCACGTACCGGCCCGACTATCCGGGTGGTCCGGACGTGCCGCGTCCACCATACCGGGAAACGCTTGTCGGGCAGACGGGAGGGATGACGGCGCTGCTCTTCGCCGCGCGTGAGGGCCATCTCGAAGCCGTGGAGGCGTTGCTCGAAGGCGGCGCAGACATCGATCACGTCAGTGCCGGGGACCGGACGAGCCCGCTCGTGATGGCCGCACTGAACGGCCAGTTCGACGTCGCGCTCGAACTCGTCGCGCGGGGTGCAGACCCGAACCTGCAGTCGTCAACGGACGGCCAGACGGCGCTGTTCGCGACCCTGAACACGCAGTGGTCCCCCAAGTCGAACTACCCGCAACCGCGAGCGCAGGACGGTCAGACGGCTGATTACACGGATCTGGTCGACGCGCTGCTCAAGGCCGGGGCCGATCCGAACCTTCGCCTCAATACGCACCTGTGGTACTTCGAGTACGGGCTGACCAAGATCGGCACCGACCTCAAGGGCGCGACGCCCTTCTGGCGGGCAGCGTATGCTCAGGATCTGGAGATGATGAGGCTCCTCGTCGCGTACGGCGCGGATCCGAACATCCCCACCTCATGGCCCGCAGTCGGCATGCGTGAGCGTCGGCAGCAGGACGGCCGGCAGCAGGAGGATTCCGGATTGCCCTGGATTCCCGAGGATGCGTTCAATGCCTATCCAATCCACGTAGCGGCGGGTGGCGGCTTCACCGGTCTGGGATCGTTCAGCATCCGAAACGTCCCGCACAGCTTCATCCCCGCGGTCCAGTACCTGGTCGAAGAACACGGCATCGACGTGAATACCCGGGATTCCTGGGGCTACACACCGCTGCACTACGCAGCGTCACGCGGGGACAACGAGCTCATCCAGTATCTCGTCTCCCAGGGCGGCGACGTCACGGCGATCACCCGCCTTGGGCAGTCCACTGCGGATATGGCACGGGGAGGGCGCGCTGGATTCTTCACGCGCGTCGCGTTCCCGGAGACGGTCGAATTGCTGACCGGGCTCGGCTCGAGCACCGAATGTCTGCACACGCACTTCCTGGACACCGGAGACTTCTGCGATCTCGCGGGTGAGAACGACCCATGGGCGCCCCGCATCGTCGGTGATGAGCCCGATGAGGATGTGCCGGACGCGCGACGGAACGAGGGTGTGTCCCACCGAGAGCCGGCCGAGAGCGGGCGGAGGCCCCCGGGTCTACGTTGAGGCGTGGCCCCGATATCGAAGTTCGTCACCCACTGAGCCGGAGCAGGCATGGAGCACGCTGAACCGCAGTTGACCCCTGTGCAGAAGTTCGGCGAGGCGATCGCCGACCGGGTCGAGCGATGGATGCCGTCTCCCTTCGTCTTCGCGATCCTGCTGACGTACGTCGCCGCGATCGCGGCGTTC
>CALHIO010000120.1 GCA_938030915.1 uncultured Gemmatimonadota bacterium | reverse complement strand
AACTCGACGGAGCGCTCAAGAAGCTCCGGCAGCGCGGTGTGCTCACCGAGCCGATGATCAAGGAGGGGCTTCGGGAGGTCCGCCGGGTCCTTCTCGAAGCCGACGTCAACTTCAAGGTCACCCGAGAATTCCTAGGGCGCGTACAGGAACGGGCGCTCGGCGAGCAGGTCCTGAAGGCGGTCTCCCCCGGTCAGCAGATCGTGAAGATCGTCCACGACGAGTTGGCGAATCTCTTCGGCGATGAGCGTGCCGCACTCGAGACGGCGACCAGCGGCCCCACCGTGATCCTGATGGTCGGACTGCAGGGCGCGGGTAAGACCACCACGGCGGCGAAGCTCGCGCGCCGCATCGGGCGAACGGGCCGGACACCCATGCTCGCCGCCTGCGACCTGCAGCGACCCGCCGCGATCGAGCAGCTGCAGACCCTCGGGCAGCAGATCGGCGCGGAGGTCTTCGCGGGTGAATTCGGGGGCGATCCGGTAGCGACCGCGCTCGCGGCGAAGGAACGGGCGATCGAGTCGAAGCACTCGGCGCTCATCGTGGATACCGCGGGTCGTCTTCAGATCGACGAGGCACTCATGGACGAGCTGACGCGCGTGCGAGACGCCGTACAGCCCCACGAGATCCTGCTCGTCGCCGATGCGATGACCGGCCAGGAGGCCGTCACGATCGCGCAGGGCTTCGAGGACGCACTCGGGCTCACGGGCGTCGTCATGACGAAGATGGACGGCGACGCGCGTGGCGGTGCTGCGCTCTCCATTCGCGGTGTCACCGGGCGGCCCATCAAGTACCTCGGTGTCGGCGAGGGCATCGATGACCTCGACTCCGCCGATCCGCAGCGCCTGGCGGGCCGCATCCTTCAGATGGGCGACGTCGTCGGGCTGGTCGAGCGAGCTCAGGTCGCCGTCGACGAGGAGGAGCAGGAGCGCCTCCAGACGCAGATGATGTCCGGTCGTTTCACACTCGAGGACTTCCTCGTCGCGATGCGCCAGATCCAGAAGATGGGCCCCCTCGATCAGCTCCTGAAGCTGATCCCTGGCGCGAACCGGATGAAGATCCCGGCCGCGAACATGGATCCGAAACGATTCAAGCACGTCGAGGCGATCATCCTCTCGATGACGCTGGAGGAGCGACAGAACCCGAAGATCCTCAACGGTTCTCGCCGCGCGCGCATCGCGAAGGGAAGTGGCCGTCCCGTCTCGGAAGTGAACCGTCTCCTCAAGCAGTTCAAGGAGATGCAGAAGTTCATGAAGCAGATGCGTGGGATGATGGGGGGCATGGGCGGCGGGGGCCTGCCGGGCATGCCCGGGATGCCGTTCGGCCGGTAACTACCGCGTCGGCCCGGCCGCCGAGCCCCATGGCCACCTCGGGTCGGCGACACCCTGGAACTCGCCGGTCGTTCGATCGATCGCGATGGCGTTGAGGCGCGCGAACCAGACGTCGAACGGACGGATGACGACCTCGTGACCGAGTGCCTCAGCCAGCTTCGCTCCGGCGGGTCGGCCTTCGGTCGATCTCTGTGCCGCGGCCTCCTCGAATGACCAGGTGGATGAGGGGTGGAGGCGTGGTTCGGCCATCGCCTCCGCGAGGGAGGCTCCGTCCAGCTCGACCCGGAGGAGTGTGTTCACCAGCCCGGAGATGATCCGACGGCTGCCGGCCCCCCCGATGACGAAGGCGGGACGCCCGTCCCGAAGGCCGATCAGTGGTGACTGAGACGACCACGGCCGGTCCCCGGGCTCGACCCGGCCCAGATACCCTCCCAGCGTCGCCGCGTAGAGAAAGCCGAGGCCCGGTGTGGCGACTCGAGACCCTCCGCTCGGGCCGAGAGACTGTGTCATGGAGACGGCATTGCCCCGGTCGTCCACCACGGAGAGATGCGTCGTGAAGGGTGACTCGGTCGGGGTCTTCCGCGACGACAGCGCCGTCACCGGGGCGTGGAGCTCGTGTCGCTGGGCTGTCGGTCGCGGAGGTGCGGCCAGGACGGCTCGAATCTCCTCCGCGCGCTCCCGGGCGCGCTCGACCGACGTGATCCAGGCTGCGTCCTCGTCTTCGGGTCGTGCGTCGGCCAACGCGGATTCACGGTCCTCGAAGGCGGCCAGGAGCGAGAGCGCCGTCGCCACGGCACGCTCGTCGGATGAGAGCGCATCCACCTCGACCTGCGCGGCGATCTGCAGCGCCTCGATCGTCGTTCCACCGGATGCCGGCAGGTACGTTCCGAGCAGGTCGAGACCCCCGATTCGGCCATGGGTCAGGATGGATGGTCTCGGCCGGTAGGCCGCGAGGTCGGCTCGGTCGACGTACCCGTGCTCCTCGAGATCCCGTGCGATGACCTCCGCGATTCGGCCCTCATAAAAGGCGTCGGCCCCCTCGTCCCCGAGCGTACGGAGGACAGCGGCCAGATCGGGCTGACGCAGTGTGTCGCCCTCGGCATAGGCCGTACCGTCGGCCCGGAGAAAGGCGGCGCGGGCACCATCCGATTCGCGAAGTCGGTCCGCGATCGACGCGAGTCGACCGGCTTCGCCACCCGTGAGCACCACACCACCCGCCGCGAGGCTGAGCGCGGGCGCGATCACCTCCGACCACGACATCGAGCCGCCGCGCTGCAGGACGGCCTCGAGGGCCGCTACCGTGCCGGGCACACCGATCACCGGATACCCGTCGTCGGACTGCTCCGCCGTGTCGGGGTCGTAGTCGGCCGGGACGGCCGTGGTGCCGTCGACACCGAATGACGTTCCGTCGGCGAGGTAGACGAGCGCCTGTGTACGTCCACCCAGTCCGGATTGCGTCGGCTCTGCCACGGCGAGTGCCAGGGCCGTGGCTACGGCGGCGTCGATTGCGTTGCCTCCAGCCTCCAGGATCGTCACGCCCGCGGCGGTGGCGGCCGGTGAACCGGTGACGACCATCCCATGAGCGGAGGTCGCCGAGAGCGTCGGTCGGGCATCCGGGGCGGAGGGGGCCGACGCCATGTCCGGGACCGGAGAGCAGCCGGTCACGAAGACGACCAGGATCAGGCTGTGAATGCGCATGTCGACAAGGTCGTGCATGGGCCTGTGCTCGGCGAGCCGATGCGCGAAGCCCCCGAGCCATGCGGGCCTCTCATCGCTGTACAGCACATCCGCACACGTTTATTGTTCGCGTCTGCCCTTTTTCCGGGTTTCCCCGGGCAGGTGCGCCGGTCGACCGGCGTTCGAACGCGAGAAACACCACAGAACCAGAAGAATGCCTGCACGTATTCGTCTCCGGCGCATGGGCCGGAAGAAGAAGCCCCACTACCGTGTCGTCGTAGCCGACAGCGCTTCGCCGCGCGACGGTCGTTTCGTCGAGACCCTCGGCTACTACAAGCCGCTCTCGGATCCTGCGCGTCTCGTGATCGACCTCGAGCGTGTCGACCACTGGATCAGTGAGGGTGCGAGCCCGTCCGGCACCGTGAAGTCGCTGATTGCGAAGGCTCGCCGTGGCGGTGACGACATCGTCGCCGTCGGCGTCGAGGATCCCGAAGAGGCGAAGGTGAAGCGCGCGGAGCAGCTCGCCGCGAAGCGTGCTGCCGAGGCGAAGGCCGCCGCCGACAAGGCTGCCGAAGCAGAGGCTGCCGAGGCAGAGGCTGCCGCGAAGGCCGCAGAGGAAGCCGCGGCTGCCGAGGCCGAGGCCGAAAAGGCCGCGGAGGCGGAAGCGACCGAGGCTGCTGAGGACGTCACCGAGGCCGAGGAAGAGCCGGCCGCCGAGGCCGAGGAAGCTCCGGCTGCCGAAGCTGAAGGCACCGACGAGGAAGAGGAGAAGTCCGAGTAACCCTCGGACGACGCTCCACCATGGGTCGGCAGGACCCGACTCACCTCGTCGTCGGCCACCTCACCCGGCCGCACGGCACCCGCGGCGAGTTTCTCTGCGGGATTCTTACGGACCACCCCGAGCGCGTGTTCGCTCCCGGGGTGGTCTTGTCGTTGGGAGGGCCGAAGGACGACGCTCCCGACCCCGATATGCCACCCCTCCGGATCGAATCAGCTCGCGGTTCTCCCAAAGGGGTGCTCGTCACCTTCGGCGGGGTCACGGACCGCACACAGGCGGAGCTGCTTCAGGGGCGCTATCTCTTCCTGCCGATCGAGGAGGTGGCTCCGCTCGAGGACGGAGAGGTCTTCTACCATCAGCTTCTGGGCATGACGGTCGAGACTACGGGTGGCGAAGAGGTGGGTGATGTCCATGAAGTGTTCGAGATGGGACCCGTCGACCTGCTCGAGGTCCGGGGCAGCAACGGAGTGCTGATGATTCCCTTCCGGCCGGAGATCGTCGTCGAGATCGACGTCCAGGCGAGTCGACTCGTGATCGATCCGCCCGACGGCCTGCTGGAGCTGTGAGCATGCGGATCAACATCGTCTCGATCTTTCCGGGTTTTTTCGAGGGGCCGCTCGGTTTGTCCATTCCGGCGCGTGCGGCCGAAGCCGGGCTCGTCGAGTACCGCCTGGTCGACCTCCGTGCGTACACGCACGACCGACACCGGACCGTGGATGATCTTCCCTACGGCGGTGGTGCCGGCATGGTCATGAAGCCGGAGCCCTTCTTCGAGGCGGTCGACGACCTGGCGCCGCAGGGCCCGATCGTACTTCTCTCCGCCCGCGGCCGACCGTTTCGACATGCCGATGCGGTACGCTTCAGCGTCGAGCGTGAACTCACCCTCCTTTGCGGTCACTACAAGGATGTCGACCAGCGGGTCGCGGACCACCTGGCTACCGACGAGATCTCGCTGGGCGACTTCGTCGTGTCCGGCGGCGAGATCGGGGCGTTGGCCGTCACGGACGCGGTGGTCCGCCTTCTCCCCGGAGCGATCGGTGACCACGACGCTGCGGCCACCGACTCGTTCTATGATGGTCGCAGTCTGTCCGCGCCCTCCTACACGAGGCCGCCGGAATACCGGGGACACACGGTGCCTGAGATCCTGCGCTCGGGTGATCATGCCAGGATCGAGGCTTGGCGGGAGTCCGAGGCCGAGCGCCTCACGAAGGAACGCCGGAGTGATGGTACGGACGACGCGAGCTAGCGTCTTCGTGGCCGGCCAGCGCTAGAAGCCCTGAAGGCCCTCCCGGCCTCCTTCTTTCCAGTCCGGCCTCGGGCCGTTGGCGAGGAAGAGAACGGCCTCCACGGCCGCGTCGACCAACACGGCCATGTGATCGAAGTCGACGAGTTCTACCTCGTCGGACGGCTGGTGGTAGTCCGTGTGCAGTCCGAACGACGACATCGTGTGAGCCGGAATCCCAAGCACGGCGAAGGCGATGTTGTCGCTGCGAAAGAAGAAGTCCTGCTCCAGGCGCGGGTCCGGGACGATCGGAGATCCGGCCGCCGCCAGCTGGTCGCCCATCGTCGTGCGCTCATACCCGGTCAGCCACGCCTTGCCGAAGCCGCCGACAGCTTCGTCGGGACGCCCGATCATCTCGATCTGCAGGTCCGCGACGGTCTGGTGCATCGGGATGACGGGATTGGAGATGTAGTAGCGCGTGCCCAGCAGTCCCATCTCCTCACCGGTGCTGAGGAGAATCACGACGGTGCGACGCGGCGCCTCGCCCTGAATCAGATCACGGGCGATCTCGAGGACGGCTACGGTGCCGGAGCCGTCGTCGTCAGCGCCGTTGTAGATCGAATCGGGCGTGCCGGCTCCATCCGGCACCGAGGCGCCGATACCGACATGGTCGAAGTGGGCCCCGACGACGATTGCCTCGTTGGCGACGTTCGGGTCCGAGCCCCGGATGATCCCTATGACATTCGATTCGGTCATGATCATCGACTCGGCCGGGAGGTCGTCCCACCCCTCGTAGTCGATCTCCATGACCATGCGCTCGCGCGCACCGCTGTCGGTCTCGTCGGTGATCCGGGCCATCGGCACGGTCTGCAGGTAGCTCCCCTCGTCGCCCGCCGCTTCGATTCCGTACCGCTCGAGTTCCGCTGCGAGGAATGCGGCGGCCCGGTGGGCCCCGGCGGTCCCCGTGCGGCGCCCCTCCATCGAGTCGGCAGCCAGGGTAGAGAGCAGGGCCTCGAGCCGCTGCGCGCGCGACCAGTCCGCGTCGGCCAGAGGTATTTCGTCGGTTCCGTCGGGCGCAGCATCGTCGCCACCGCAGGCCACGACACTCAGCATCACCATGGCGGAGAGGATGGCCCGGAATGCGCCGCGACGGGGCAACCCGGTGTAGGACGATCGGAGGTCAGTAGGCTCGCGAAATCTTGACGGCGTCATGGGGGTCCTGAGGTGACGGGATCGGGGTCGGACGGCCCCGGACAGACCGCGAAAATTGGTGCGCTCCGGGGTTCACGTCCACAACGGACCTCATTATCTTGGACGTCTGTCTTGGAACACCTGCGACTGAGTCGTTGGAGTCGATCATGTCCGACATCATCAAAGAACTCGAAAAAGAGCAGCTACGGGACGACGTCCCCGACTTCGCTCCAGGCGACACCGTTCGCGTGCTCTACCTCGTTCGTGAGGGAGCCAAGGAGCGCATCCAGGCGTTCGAGGGTGTGTGCATCGGTCGGAAGGGTGGTGGTGTGGACGAGACGTTCACGGTCCGCAAGATCTCCAGCGGCATCGGCGTCGAGCGTATTTTCCCGCTCCATGCCCCGACCGTGAGCGGGATCGAGGTCGTGCGTCGCGGGCGCGTCCGCCGTGCGAAGCTCTACTACCTGCGTGGTCGCCGTGGTAAGGCCGCACGCATCGCGGAGAAGCGCACCGCT
>CALHIO010000119.1 GCA_938030915.1 uncultured Gemmatimonadota bacterium | reverse complement strand
GCATACGCGGAGGAGGTCCGGGGCCTGATGGCGAATCCGGCCATTGCCTCCGCCCTCGATCTCGCGGAGGCGCACGACGACTGGGCTCTCGAGCGCCTGATCGAGCTCACCGAGATCCCGGCGCCGCCCTTCATGGAGGAGGAGCGAGGCGTTCGCTTCGGGGAGCTTCTCGAGGAGCTGGGCGCCGATTCGGTCTGGACCGACGCGGAGGGCAACGTCATCGGGCTTCGACGCGGCCGCACGGGCACCCGCACGATCGGGTTCGGCGGTCACCTCGATACGGTCTTTCCCGAAGGCACCGACGTCTCCGTCCGGCAGGTCGGCGATACGCTGTTCGCGCCCGGGGTCGGAGACGATACCCGCGGCCTCGTCGTGGTGCTCTCCGTCCTGCGCGCGCTCGAGGAAGCCGGCGTCGAGACGGACGACGACGTCCTTTTCGTGGGCGTGGTCGGAGAGGAAGGACTCGGGGACCTGCGTGGCATGAAGCACCTCTACCGTGAGGGTGGGCTGCAGCCGGACGTATGGATCGACGTCGATGGGGGTGGACTCTCCCGCATCGTTTCGATGGGTCTCGGATCCGTCCGCTACCGGGTCACCTTCGAGGGCCCAGGCGGTCACTCGTGGGGCGCCTTCGGGACCGCGAATCCCGCACACGCGATGAGTCGCGCCGTGCGCTACTTCCAGGATGTGGCCGACACGCTCACGCGCTCAGGCCCTCGCACCAGCTACAACGTGGGGCGGGTCGGCGGCGGCACGTCTGTGAACTCGGTCCCCTTCGAGACGTGGATGGAAGTCGACATGCGGTCCGAGAGCCCGGAGAGCCTCTCCCGGATCGAACAGGCATTTCTCGCTGCCATGGACCGGGGTGCTGCCGAAGAGAACGAACTGCGCCGTGAGGGCGACCCGATCCGCGCCATCAAGGACAAGATCGGCGACCGGCCGTCCGGTGAACTCGACCCGTCCACACCGGTCATCCAGCGCGCACTCGCCGCGACCGGCGAGTTCGGCGTACAGGGTCTGCTCGCACGGTCCTCCACCGACTCGAATGTTCCGATCGCGCTCGGCGTCCCCGCCGTCACGATCGGTCGAGGTGGGCAGGGATCGAACGGGCACGCGCCGGACGAGTTCTGGGTCAACGTCGACGCGTATCTCGCGGTACAGCGCGCGCTCGTACTCGTCGTGGCGGAGGCGGGATTCGCCGGTCCGATCTCGTAGGAACTAGTCGCCGAGGACCCAGGAGCAGATGAGCGGAGCCACGATCGCGGCGTCGGAGTTGATCTCGAACTTCGGCGTCGCGGGCGCCAGCTTGCCCCACGTGATCTTCTCGTTCGCCGGTGCGCCGGAGTAGCCTCCGTACGACGGCTGCGCGTCGGTGATCTGACAGAAGTAGCCCCAGTGGGGAACCTCGCGTCGCAGGTCCTGCGTGATGCACGGCACGGCACAGATCGCGAAGTCACCGGCAATGCCGCCACCGATCTGGAAGAAGCCGACCGAGGGCGTCTCGCCCGATCCGTGATTGGCCTCGTACCATTCGACGAGCGACTGGAATTGCTCCGTGCCCGACTTCACGCACGAGTGGTCCGGCAGGCGCCCCATCATGACATTGGCAGCGAAAATATTGCCGGTCGTGGAATCCTCCCATCCGGGAGCGAACACCGGGATGCCCGCCTCCCGAGCCGCGAGCATCCATGAGTTCGCCGGGTCGATCTCGACATGGTCCGAGAGAGTGGGGTCCGACAGCACCTCGAACAGAAACTCCGACGGTAGCTTCCGCTCACCGGACGCTGCCGCCCCCTGCCAGCACTTCAGCAGGCGGCCCTCGATGTGGCGCATGACCGTCTCGGGGATGCACGTATCGGTGACCCGATTCATCCCGCGCTCGTACAGCGCCTGCTCGTCATCAGCGGACAGATCCCGCCACGACTGGATGATCTCGTAATCCTGGCTGGCCACGAGGTTGAAAACATCCTCCTCCAGATTGGCGCCCGTACACGAAATCGCGTGCACCTTACCCGCCCGTATCATCCGCGCGAGTGAAATCCCGAATTCGCCGGTCGACATCGCACCCGCCATCGCGACCAGCATTTTTCCACCGGCATCGATGTGTGCCTCGTACGCCTTCGCTGCATCAACGACTTCTCGGGCGTTGAAGTGCAGATAATGCGTTGCCATGAAGTCCCGAATGGCACCCAAATCGAATCTCCTTCGGAGGGGAGGGGAGCAGAAGTCTACGCATCACCGTACACGGCGGTAGACTTCCCGTATGACGACCAACGATTCCAGCGGCATCCTCTTCGAGCGAGACGAACACATCGTGCGGGTCACGCTCGACCGCCCCGAGCGGCACAACGCGCTCGAAGTCGCCGATGTAGATCGGATGGTGGCCGTGCTCGACGATGTCGAAGCGGACGACACGATCCGGGTCCTGCTGCTCACCGGTTCGGGCGATCGCACCTTCTGCTCCGGCGCCTCGCTCGATCAGATGAGCAGTGGTCAGATGAGCGGCGAGCTCTTCGATACGATGACCGATCGCCTCGCGGCGCTTCGCGTCCCCACCGTGTGCGCGTTGAACGGAAACGTCTACGGGGGTGGAGCCGAGCTCGCGCTGTGCTGTGACTTCCGTATCGGCGTCGAGGGGATGCGGATGTCGGTCCCCGCCGCGCGGCTCGGAGTCTGTTACCCGATCGGGGGCCTGACCCGGTATGTCCGCCGACTCGGGCCCGGCACGGCAAATCGAATTCTCCTCTCTGCGGAAGAAATGGACGGAGCCGAGCTGTTCCGCGTCGGATTCCTGACTGAGCTGGCGACACGGAACGCCTTCGACGCCGCGGTCAGCGACCGGGTAGGCCGGCTCGCCGAGCTCGCACCGCTGGCGGTGCAGAGCATGAAGCGAATAATGCGAGCGATCTCGGACGACTCGACCGACACGCTCGACGTCGATCGAATCATCCAGCGCTGCACTGCCTCGGACGACCTGCGGGAAGGGATCCGTGCCTGGAAGGAGCGTCGGGATCCTCGCTTCGAAGGTCGCTGACCGACCTCGCCGCGAGCGTGGTACCTACCGCGTCCGCCGCAGCACCCGACCCGGGCGCCGACCGGTGAACGCACCGTCCGTTACGACGGACTCACCGTTCACGAAGACATGGACCATGCCCTCCGAGTAGCGATGGGGGTCGGTGTACTCCGCCAGGTCCCGCACGCTGGCGAGATCGAAGATCGCGATGTCGGCGATCGCCCCCTCGCGCAACGAACCCCGATCCGGCATGTCGAACACCGCCGCCGGCAGAGACGTCATGCTCCGGATCGCGTGCGCGAGGTCGACCGTGCCCTTTTCCTTCACATATAAACGCAGCTTGCGCGCGAACGCTCCGTACGTCCGTGGGTGGGGTACCCCTTCGCCCATCGGGCCGAGGCCGCCGTCCGACGACGTCATCGTCCACGGCTGCACCATCAGCGTCTCCACGTCGTCATCGTGCATGTTGTACGAGACGATGCTGACACCCCCACCCCGGATCAGGTCGGCCGCGGTATCGATCGGATCCTGACCGCGCTCTGACGCCACCTCACTCAGGAGCCGTCCCTCGATCGAAGGATCGGGACGGTATCGACGGAACTGGATCCGGTCCGCTCCACCTCGACGCGTCAGCCCTTCCTCCATGCCTTCCCGGATGCGCGCCATGGTATCCGGGTTCGCCATGCGGGTGAGAAGCGCGTCGCGGCCACCGGCCTGCGACCACCGTGGCAGGAGCGCCGCCTCCAGTCCCGTCGCCGACGCAGTGTACGGATACTGATCCGCGAACACCTCGATCCCTTCCTCACGGGCTCGGTCGACGCGGCTCGTGATCGCCTGTCCGTACCCCCAGACCAGCGGCCCGAGCGCTTTCACGTGCGTCAGGACCACCGGAAGCTCTGCCACGCGGCCGACGTTGATCACCTCGTCTACGGCCGCGATCAGACCGACGCTGTACGTGGACTCATCCCGATAGTGGCTCGTGTACGTGCCCCCGTACCGTGCCACGTCTCGCGCCAGTTCTTCGATTTCTTCGGGGGGCGCGTAACTGCCCGGCACGTAGAAAGTGCCGGACGACATGCCCCACGCCCCTTGCTCCAACCCCGCGATGACGAGCGAGCGCATGCGCTCCAGCTCGGCTGAGGTCGCATGGCGGTCCTCCGCGCCGAGGACCTCGCTCCGTATCGAGCCGTGCGGGACGAGTTGGGCCACGTTCACGCCCAGGCCATCCGCAAGCAGTGCCTCCCGCTGAGCCGCCTGATCGACCGGGCCACCTCCATCGGGATTCACGAAGACCGTAGTCAGACCCATGGCGACGAGCGGCTCGGCATGGCTGAGCTCAGGTGACGTCAGTCCCGGGCCGGCGTGCGAGTGCACATCGATGAAGCCCGGCGTGACGTACAGCCCCGTGGCGTCGATCACCCGGTCCGCCCG
>CALHIO010000118.1 GCA_938030915.1 uncultured Gemmatimonadota bacterium | reverse complement strand
GAGCCCCGGCATGACGTGGATGGTCGCGTCTGGGTTCCCACCCCGGATCAGCGCCGCGCGTACCTCTTCGGCGCTCTGGTCGGGGGGGACCTGCAGGTCCTTCTCTCCGAAGAGTGCGAGTACGGGGACCGAGGTCGCCTCGAGGGTGCCGCGCGGATCGTACTGAAGGAAGTATCGGAACCACGGAGAGTTCATCTGGCTCACCGTCTGTTCGATCGCATCGTCGGTGAGCGCCTCGTTCACCAATGCGCGGGCCTCATCCGACAGGCGGTCGATCTCCTCCCGGAGCGCAGCACGCATCTGCTCGGCGGCGACGTCACGATCCCCGGTCTCGGCTGCGACCGTCGCGAGCCGGTGCTGAAGGGTGGCGTTGAACTCGGCGACGTCGGACGGGGTCCCGTTCGCGGCGTTGATGAGACGCCCCTGTTCGACCAGCACCTCGAGTCCCGTGACGCCGGGTCCCGCGAGCATGACGACGAAGGACACCGAGTTCGAGCGGTGGGCCGCCATCGGCCCTACGATCCCACCCTCGGAATGCCCGACGATCCCGATGGCACCCGAGTCGATACGCGGGTCGTTGGCGAGGTAGGCGACTCCGGCGAGAGCGTCATCCGCGAAGTCTTCCGAGGTCGCTGCGGAAAAGTCTCCCGAGGACCCGCCCACGCCACGGTCGTCGTATCGAAGGACTGCGATGCCATGTCGCGTCAGGTGGTCCGCGAGCACGAGGAATGGTTTGTGACCGAGAAGCGATTCGTCACGGTCCTGAGGCCCGGACCCGCTGACCAGCACAGCGGCGGGAAACGGACCGACACCCTCCGGAAGAGTCAGGGTGCCGGCGAGCGTAACCTGGTCGGCTTCGTTGTAGAACGAAGCGTCTTCGACGACATACGGAAACGGGCGTGTCGGCTCCTGAGGCCTCGCCGGTCGGGACGGGGCGTCGTCCGACCGGGACAGTTCCATCGGAAAGGGCTGGCCCGCCTGGGTGAAGGTCCCTGTCACACTCATTCCGTCATCACTGAGCGTCCCTTCGTACGCTCCACCACCGGGCACGGGAAAGGTGAGCCTGAGCATGCCCTCCTCTGCCGAGACTGTGGTCAGGGGTATACCTGTCGCCCCCTGGGCTGGCACGTCCATGGAGCCCGAGAGCGTACCGTCTTCGGCGACGTCGAGGCGGAAGACGATCTCGATTTGCTGGGGTCCTGCGATGAGCGTTCCCCGCCAGACGCCCCCCAGATCCGGGTCCTGTGCCGCAGCGTTCGACGGTCCGATCGCGATCGCGGCCAGCGTCGTCACCATACATCCCTTCATCGAGCGTCCGAGTGTCGACATTCCGGTTCCTTGGTTCACATGTCCGCGGCCGGTCGACCGCTCCGGTCCAACGTGTGAGTGAGCGGGGGCGCCGTCACGGGGGGGGGCGGTGTACCGGGGCAACGTCGATCGCCGGGCCACGACGCGAAAGCCCCGCCGGCATCGTATACCGGCGGGGCTCGGTGGTCGCGGCGAGAGCCGTTGCGCTCAGAGCGTCTCCAGCATGTGGAAGACCTCGGTGCCATTCTTGAACCAGTGTTCGCGGAAGGGGCGCGGCGACACTTCGTGGCGAAGCAGATCGGCGGTGATCGGATGCGGGAACAGCATCATCTGACCGCCCTCGTTCTCGTGCACCGTGTAGTCGCCACTGATCTGGAGCGTAGTCCGCAGCCGCTTCTTCCCGTCCATCATGAAGCCCTGCAGGAGGTGCGTCGTCGTCTCCCAGTCACCCGGCGTGATGCTCAGATCGAGGATCGGGGCCTCATGACCGAATACCCGGATGCGCAAATGGTCATCGGTCTCGATGAACTGTGCATCGATCGACTCATCGTGGTACGGAAAGTGGAAGCGCTCGGCCTTGATGCGTCGTGCTTCCTCCGAGGAGGTGGCGGCGAGGAATGGATAGAAGCCCGCTTTCGCGTGCTTTCCCCACTGTGCCACCATCGGCGGCACCACCACGGAGAACATGATCTCCGTGTACGGGCCGACGACCGAGTCGTCAAAGAGGAACGCGGTGATCGACAGGACACTTCGCTGGTGGGTTACCTCGATCGGCTCCAGATGCTCGGGCAGAAGAGCCCGTGCATCGGACGTCGCCATGTCGAAAAAGGCGCTGACCCCCGTGTGGAAGCGGTAGCTGCCGACTACGGACATACGTCGTAGCGGCGAAGGACCTTGATGATCGTCTCGGCGCCTTCCTCGAGATCCTCTTTCGTGTGCGCCGCGGAGATCGACATGCGGAAGCGCGACTTGTGCTTTCCGACCGCCGGATACTTCACTGGATTGATGAAGACGCCCTCCTGGAAGATCTCCTCGCCCATCTGGAAGACACGGGCGTCATCACGGACCATGATCGGGATCACCTGTGAAGTGGAGTCGCCCATCGGGACCTCCGCCTCGCCGAGCAGCTTCTGCATGTACGCCACGTTCTCGAAGAGCTTCGCACGCAGTTCGGGCTCGTTGCGCGCGAGCTCGAGCGCCTTGCGCAGACCGGCCACGACGACCGGGGACAACGCACAGGAGAAGAACCGCGAACGGGAGAAGCCGCGCAGGTAGTTGATGAGTTGGGTGGAGCCGGCGATGTATCCACCCTGGCCGCCGAGGCTTTTGGAAAAGGTCCCCAGATGGATGTCGATGGCGTCATCGAAGCCCTGATCCTCCGCGACTCCCTTGCCACTCTCGCCGAAGACGAACGCCGAGTGCGCTTCGTCGATCATCAGCCGTGCCCCGTGCTTCTGGCAGACTTCGACCAGCTCTGCGAGAGGTGGCGTGTCGCCGTCCATCGAGTAGACGCCCTCGACGATCACGAGCTTCTTGCCGTCGAAGCCCTTCAGCTTGCGGTCGAGATCGTCGGCACGGTTGTGTCGGAAGAAGCGAGACTTCGCCTTCGACAGGATCATGCCGTCGACGATCGAAGCGTGCGCGTACTGATCCGCGACGATCAGGTCGCCTGAGCGCATGAGCCCCGCGATCGTACCGACGTTGGCGCTGTACCCGGTCGGGAAGATCATCGCCGCTTCAGTGCCCTTGAAGTCGGCGATCTCTTCGGCGAACTGCTGGTGCAGCGCCGTCGTTCCGCTCAGGATCGGGGAGCCGGACGAGCCACCGCCGTACAGATCTACCGCGTCCTTGATCGCCTGCTTCACCTCGTCCCGGTAGGAGAGACCGAGGTAGTTGTAGGAGGCGAAGTTGACGAGCCCGCGCCGAATCTTGCCGGTCTTCGTGTCTTCGACGTCGACACGCGTGCCCGGCGCCGAGTGGAGCGGCAACTCGTAGAGGTAGTAGCCCGCCGGCTTGACCTCGCGCCACCAATCGTCGAAGGGTTCGAGCAGGGCGAACGCATCCGACCCGGCGCCGAAGTAGAAGTTGGTGTAGTCGTACTCCATCGCGCCCGGTGTCGCAGGCGCATCCGACTCGGTCTGTTCACCCATGTCGACGCGCCGTGTCGCGGGACGAATGTCCACGTTCTTCGTGGTCTTGGCCATATCGTGTAACGATCTGATACAGAGACTGTTCAAGGGAACCCCCAATCTCCCCAGAACAACCCCGATCATCAAGGAGAAAATCGTGCTTGGAGACTGGTGGGATCGAGCCCGCTCGTGGGTCCCTCCACGTGAATGGACGCGGATTCATGCGATTGATGCACATACGGAGGGAGAACCGCTTCGCGTCATCCTCGCCGGGTTTCCCGATCTCGGCGGCGAGACGGTGCTCGAGCGGCGTCGTACCGCTCGTGAATTCCACGATCGTCTTCGACGTGCGCTGATGTGGGAGCCGCGTGGTCATGCGGACATGTACGGGTGCATCGTGATGCCGCCGGTGACCGCCGAAGCGGACCTCTCGGTGCTCTTCGCCCACAACGAGGGCTTCAGCACGATGTGCGGCCACGGCATCATCGGCGTCGCGACCGTCCTCGTCGAATGTGGCGTGCTGCAACCCGATGGCGAGGAGGTCGAGATCGGGATCGACACGCCCGCCGGCTTCGTCCGGGCGTACGCTGAACGATCTGTCGAGGGTCGCGTGGATCGGGTCCGCTTCGAAAACGTTCACTCGTTCGCCGAGCGTCTGGATGCGAGGGTCGACGTAGCAGGGGTGGGGACGGTCCGATACGACCTCGGGTTCGGTGGCGCCTACTACGCGTACGTAGATGCGTCGGAGCTCGGCGTCGCCCTCGTGCCGGAGGAGGCCGGGCGATTGATCGACGTCGGGCGTCGTATCAAGAACGCGGTTCAGGAATCGGATCCGCCGTCGCATCCGGAGGATGCGGAGCTCGGTTTCATGTACGGCACCATC
>CALHIO010000117.1 GCA_938030915.1 uncultured Gemmatimonadota bacterium | reverse complement strand
GCCCGTTTCAGCCTGTGGAGCCGCTCCATGACCCGCCAACGCACCCCGACGTACCTCCTCGCTCCCGCGTTGCTCTTTGCCGCCGCGTGTGGCAGCGACTCGGAGGCCGCGGATTTGGTGCTTCTCGATGGCAGGATCGTGACGGTCGATGACGCCGGGACGGAGGTAACGGCGCTGGCTGCCCGCGACGGCAGGATCGTGGCGCTCGGCTCCGATGACGACGTACGCGGACTCATCGGACCCGACACGGAGGTCATGGAGTTGGATGGGGCGTTGGCGATCCCGGGCCTGATCGAGGGTCACGCGCATTACATGCGTGTGGGTCAGTCGAAGCTCGAGCTCAATCTCATGGCCGTCGCCAACTGGGACGAGGTCGTGGCGATGGTCGAGGCCGCGGTCGCCGAGGCGGAGCCGGGCCAGCTGATCACGGGTCGTGGCTGGCATCAGGAAAAGTGGGATCGACGACCGGAGCCGAACGTGGACGGTCTGCCGTATCACGCGTCGCTCAGCGCGGTCTCGCCCGACAACCCGGTGCTCCTGACGCATGCCAGTGGGCATGCTACGTATGCCAACGCGCGGGCCATGGAGATCTCGGGTATCGACGCCTCCACAGCGGACCCGGAGGGTGGCGAGATCGTGCGTGACCCCTCGGGTAACCCCGTTGGAGCGTTCCGGGAGACAGCTTCGGGTCTGCTTTCGCCTGCGCGGCAGGGTGCGGCCTCCCCCGATCCGCGTCGCGTCGCCTTGCTGGCCCAGGAAGAGGCGTTCTCGAAGGGCATCACGTCCTTCCACGATGCCGGAGCCGGTTGGAACACCGTCGACCTCTGGAAAGAGATGATCGACGAGGGCAGTCTGAAGATCCGGATCTACTCGATGATACGGGCAAGTCCGGTGTCGCTCGCCGAAAACCTGGCCGGATACCGCGTGATCGGGTACGGCGACGACAGGCTGACGGTCCGTTCGATCAAGGTGTCGATCGACGGCGCGCTGGGTTCGCACGGCGCGTGGCTGCTCCAGCCGTACGACGATCTTCCGGGCAGCGCAGGTCTCAACACGACCCCGCTCGAGGACGTGATCGAGACCGCTCGTCTCGCCATGGAGTACGACTATCAGTTCAATGTCCACGCCATCGGCGACCGCGGGAATCGTGAGACGCTCGATATTTTCGAACAGGCTTACGCAGAGGCGGGCCCCGGTGACTACCGGTGGCGGATCGAGCACGCTCAGCATCTGCATCCGGACGATATTCCGCGCTTCGCGGAGATCGGTGTGATCGCGTCGATGCAAGGGGTGCACGCCACGTCCGACGGTCCGTGGATCGAGGCGAAGCTGGGTATGCAGCGGTCCGAGGAAGGGGCTTATGTCTGGCGGCGGTTGATCGATTCGGGGGGGACAATCATGAACGGTACGGATGCTCCTGTGGAAGATGTCGATCCGATCGCGAGCTACTTCGCGACGGTGTCGCGTCGGATGGCGAACGGAGGCGTGCTCTTCGCCGAGCAGCGGATGACCCGGATGGAGGCGTTGCGGTCGTACACGATCAACGCGGCGTACGGTGCCTTCGAGGAGGATCTCAAGGGCACACTCGAGGTCGGCAAGCTCGCAGACGTGACGGTGCTCTCGCAGGACATCCTGTCGATCGACGAGGATCGGATCCCCGAGACGGAGATCGTGGCGACGATCGTCGGGGGTGAGCTCGTTTACCGCGGGGGTAAGTAGTGTCCGGGTCGATACAGGGGGAGCAGGCGGGCGCGCGGCTGATCCACGGCAGCGTACCCGATGTGCTCGCGATCATCGAGAGCGCCAAGGCAAGGGGCGGCATCGAATCCCTCGAGCGCTTCATCTCTAAAGCGCTTCCCGAGGCGGATGACGCGGAGGTGCAGGAGGCCGCCCAGGTTGCGCTCGAAGTCATCGAGTCGGTGCCGATCTTTCTCGCTCGGGCTCGACAGGAGGCCGATGAGCGTGGACTCACCTCGGTCGTCTACCCCCTGCTGCGCCACGCGGAGCAGTACTACGTCCAGCCGCTGGATCTCATTCCAGAGATGACCCAGGGTCTTCCTGGGCTTCTGGACGATTCCTATCTGGTCTTGAGGATCATCCAGAATCTCGACAAAGGACCGCAGGAGTTCCTCGACTGGGATCTCGAGGACCCTCGCCGCTTCCTCTCGCGCCTCATGGGACCGGCGATCTCGCAGAAGCTCGACCGGATCGCCCATGAAGCGATGGAAGAGGTCTCGACCCAGCTGGCCGACCTCTGGCAGAAGATGGCGCACCACGCATGAGCCCGTGTGCCTCGGTAGACCTCTTGAGCAAGGGCCGTCAGTCCACGTTCGCGCCCGTCGCACGTCCGGCGAGCGCGAAGACGCACGATGCCATGAGCATGACGCACGCGGTCCCGGCGAGACTGCCCGCGAGTCCGATCCGGTCCGCAGCCAGGCCTGCGCCCAGCGCACCCACCGCGTATCCGGAATCACGCCAGAGGCGGTAGACACCCAGGGCTGACGCGCGAGCGTGTGCCTCGGCATGGTCCGATACGAAGGCGAGCAGGACCGGGTAGACCATGCCCGTACCGATGCCGACCACGAAGGCTCCGGCCAGGTGGACGGAGAGCGAGCCGCCCAGCGTGAAGAGCACGACACCGACCCCCTGAGTGACGAGTCCGCCACAGATCAGGCCCCGGCGCCCGAGCCGGTCGGACATCGGACCGAACACGAGCTGGCTTACAGCCCAGACGAGCGGATACGTCCCGACTACGACGCCGACTTCCGCGACACTCAGTCCCTCCGCCGCCAGGAGCAGCGGAAGAAGGCCCCAGAGCGCCCCATCCTTGAGGTTGGTCGCCAGGCCGGCGAGGCTCGCCGAAGAGAGTCGAGGGTCGGCCCACGTTCCGTGCGCGAATGCACGGCCCATCGAGAGGGGCGGTCCGCTCGCCGCCCTCTCGCCCGACGGTCGGGTCTCGCGCGCCATCAGGGAGAGGATGAGTCCGACGACCGCCAGAATCACGCCGAGGGCGAAGGGGGCGGGCCGAAGCCCATAGGAGGTGGCGATACCGCCGGTGATCGCCGCCGTCACGGCCATACCGGCGTACCCCGCAAACTCGTTCCAGCCGATCACGAGGCCGAAGGTCCGCGGTGTCGCGAGGTCGACCTTCATCACCACCGTCATCGACCAGGTGAGCGCCTGATTCATGCCGAGCAGGACGTTGGCGGCAAGGACCCACGACCACGTCGGGGCCCCGATCAGGATCAGCGGCACCGGGATGCCGATCAGCCACCCGGCTACGAGAAGCCGTTTGCGCCCGAGGCGCTCGGACAGCGTTCCGGCGAAGAAATTGACCCCGGCCTTGGTGATGCCGAACGTCGCGATGAAGGCGAGTGTGGCGGCCTTTGATGCGATGCCGAATTCTGCGTCGGCGAGAAGCGGAAGCACTGTTCTCTCGATCCCCACCATACCGCCCACGAAGGCGTTGATGACGACGAGGTGAAGCACTCGTCCACGGTCGAACTCGGTCCTCACGAGGCGCTGCTGGCGAGGGGCCTCTGGTCCTGGAACGACGAAGCCCCGCCGCCGGCGAACCGGAGGCGGGGCGACCTCGACAGGACGCGGCCGGCGACTAGATCCAGCCTTTCCGTCGGAAGTCCTTGATCGTCGATGCCCATTGATCCATCTCGTTTGGCAGACCGAACGAGAGGCGGTTGTGGTCGAGCATCGGTGGGAAGTTGCGACCGACCAGCAGGCCGGCATCGGCCATGCGGTTCCGGTATGTCGCGAGATCCCCGTTGATCCTGTGCATGATGAAGTTCGTGTTCGTCGGCAGGTACTCGAGACCGAGCTCGTCGAGCGTCGTATGGACGATCGCTTTCGCTTCCTCGTTGACTGCAATCGAGCGCTCGACGATGCCCTCGTCCTTCAGGGACGCGATCGCCGCCGCCCCCGCGAGTACGTTCGGGCTGTTCTGTACCGTGTGCTCCTGAAGCCGGGCCGCCGTCGTTTCGTGCGTCACGGCAAACCCGACACGCAGCCCCGCCATCCCGAAGATCTTCGAGAAGGTTCGGATCACGACCACGTTGGGCTTCTGCTCGATCCACCTGAGGCTGT
>CALHIO010000116.1 GCA_938030915.1 uncultured Gemmatimonadota bacterium | reverse complement strand
CTTCTCCAAGCAGGATCGGCCGGGCCTCGAGATACTCCCGGGAATGACCGCGACGGTCGAGATCAGGACCGGGAAGAGCACGGTCTTCAACTACCTGACCAAGCCACTGATCAAGACGGTCTCCGAGTCCTTCACAGACCGGTAACCACGGGGCATCGACGACGGGTCCGGGAGGCCTGCCCCGCCCGGGCCCTGGCCTGTGTCTGTTTTCTGTATTTTTATTGAACGATTTGTAATTACGGTAACTACGTATTTTTTGTTGACATAAGTATTTATACGTACTAGGGTCGTGGAGTGAAAAAGGTGTTGATGGATTTGTGAGCGATAGGACTTGATTTCTTTTGAAAACGCTTTCAGAATCCGCCAACTAAGTATAAAAAGATCGAGCCGCGGCGGTTGCAGTGATGCGACCCTTTAGCGCTGGGTCAGAGCTACGAAAGGTACAGCACGATGTCGGACAATAACTTTAAGACACCCCCAGGATTTACGCTCGTTTTCGAGGACAACTTCGACTACACCGGACCGAATCAGCAACCCGACCCGGCTAATTGGACCTATGACCTCGGCGACGGCTCTACCTCGCACGTCGGATATGCGGGCTGGGGGAATTTCGAAGACCAGTCCTACACCAACGACCTCGAGAACGTACAAATCATCGACCTGATCGCCCGTGACTCAGCCGAGACCGACACAGACGGTACGATCGACGGTGTCAACGGCGCGGTCAGGATCGTGGCCGCGAAGTCGGGTACAGAAATCACATCGGCCCGGCTCAAGTCCGACATCGAAGACCTCTCGGCGTACGGTTACTACGAGATCCGCGCGAAGGTGCCGGTCGAGGACGGTGTGTGGCCAGCGATCTGGCTCCTCGGCGACGTTGAGAACGGGACATGGCCGGACGTGGGTGAGATTGATCTCATGGAGTGGAGCTCTGGTTCAGAGATCCGCCCAGATGACTTGGCTTACCCGGACAATAAGATATCGAGCGCTCTCCACTTCAAGGGGACCGTTGACCAGCAACCGTCATACGGAAACACCCAGTTCATGGAACCTGCTTACCTCGATAGCAGCGTAGCGACCGATTGGCACACCTACCAGCTGTGGTGGTCGCCCGATGAGATCCGAATAGGGGTCGACGGTAACGCCTCCAACGCGCACCTGGTCTACACCAAGCGCGACGGTGCGACCAACGACGACTGGCCGTTCGATCACCCGATGGACCTGATCATGAATATCGCGATCGGGGGCCAAATGGGTTCCGCGAATTATCCAGATACATTTGACGGAGATGACGGCTACGAGATGCTGGTCGACTACGTACGTGTCTACCAGGGCGACTGGGACGCGATCCCGCCCGCCGAAGTCTACGTCGCGGCCGCAGAGGGTGTGGTCTCGTTGATGAGTGATACCTACCCGAGCGAGGACGGCACCGAATGGTACCCGTGGGGCTCCGCCAGTTACCAAGGCCTCCACCCCGAGGACGGACACGCGTACGTGGGGGTGCACTACTTCGGGATCGAGCCGGCGACGCCGCTCGACCTGTCGGGCACGGACACGATACACCTGACGCTGTTCCGGACCGACCCCGCCGCCGACCTCACGATCACCCTGGTCGACTACGGGGCCGACGGTGAGTGGGAAGAGAACGCCAATTTTGAGGGCGAGATCACGCTCGCCGCCGGCACCGAAGACGCGCCGGCCGCCGGCCGCTTCGTTGAGCTGGTGATCCCCAAATCAGATTTTGCGGGCCTGACGTCTGACAGCAACGTCGGCCAGATAAAGATAACAAGCACCAAAGACGGTGCGGCGTCCGGCGAGACGATCTACATCAAGGAGCTATATATGAGCGACGCGACACTGAGCGGGCCGGCCACCGACGCGGTGACCGACCTTGATGACTATAAGGGCCTGATCTCGTTGCAGGGCGACGAGGGCTCCGTAGACGTGGGCACAAACTTCTACGCCAACGGCTGGGGCATCGGGGGCAGTGAGACTAACCTGAACACGACCGTCACCGAGGTCTCCCTGGGCGGGAACGACCACGTACAGAAGTACGAGAACGCGGGATGGTTCGAGCTCAGGCTCGCGGAGCCCGTCCCCGTCGCGGACCTGACGACCCTCCACATGAGCCTCTACCGTACCGGTGAGCTCCCTGCCACGTTCGGCGGTGAGTCAGAGCTGAGGATCAAGGTGGTCTACAACGGAGCCGCGGAGGATAACTATGGCTTCTCCGCCAACCGCGGGAACGAGGCCGTTCGCGACCAGTGGAATAACCTCGAGATCCCGATCGACCAGCTCCCCGGGGCCCAGTTTGGCCCCGACGTGGAGATCACAAAGATCATCGTGGTCAGCGAGCAATATTTCGATGGGTCGCTGTCCGGCGAGACCATCTATCTCGACGGTCTCGCGTTCAGTAAGAAGGTCGTCCCAGAGTTTCCGGGTGCGCCTCCGGCCCCGACCGACCACCCGACCGACGTGATCGCGGTATCGTCCGATACCTATAACGACCTCACTGATTTTGACCCCCTCTATCGGTGGTCGACCCGTGGCGAAGAGGACGCCGGCTCCGAGCACCGTTACGCGGTAATCGACGGTAAGCCTGTCCAGCACTACCAGGAGGCCGGGATGGTGGTGATGATGTTCTCACCGGACGTCTACAGTTACCCCACCCCGACCCCGCTCGATGTGAGCTCGGCCGATACCCTCAAGGTGTCGATCTGGCGGACAGACCCCGACGCCCAGCTCAAGTTCGCTCTCCGGCTCGAGCACCCGACCGACGTCAATGAAGAAACGGGTGAGCCGATCAATTATGAGGCTGGCGAGGTTTACTTCGATACCAGCGAGACGAACACAAACGGCTCGGTCCCCGCCGGGCAGTGGCACACGGTCGAGATCCCGCTCTCGGCGTTCGGTACCGACATCGACCTGTCCAAGGTGGTCGGGATCGCGATGTATACCCAGGAATGGGAGACCGTCACCAACTCGGACGGGGTCCCCACAAAAGACGGGCAGCCCGTGGCGGAGGGCGAGGAACCCGACCTCATGGCCGTCGCGTCGCGTGAGACGATATACGTCAGCGACGTCTATTTCTCCTCGGTCCCGGACGCCCCGAGGACGGGCCCAGAGGATCCGTACCACGCGTCCGAGGACGTGGTGGCGTTGTTTAGCGACGAGTCAAGCTACACCTCGGTCGCGGTCAACACTGCCGGCAGTGGCTCGGAGACGATCGGGGGCGACACGTTCCTGAAGTACACCGACGCGACCGAGATCGGCATCTCGCTGATAAACCCGCTCACGGTCCCGACGACGGCCGGCCAGACACCGAAGATGCACCTCGACGTGTGGCGCTCCGACACGGACACAGACCTCAGGATAGAGCTGACGGACGGCCAGCCGAGTTTCTTGAATGGGCCAACCCACTCCGTGACTGTCCCGGCCGAGTACCTGCCATCTAACGAGTGGGTCCGGGTCGAGGTCCCCGCCGACATCGACTTTGATGTCGCAGATGTCTATGTCTCGAACGTTGACGACGGCGGGTCTCAGGTCTCTGTCGGCTCGGTGTACCTCGATAATATCTATTTCAGTAACGGTAACCTCCCGGTCGGCGACGACACCGACGCCACCGGTATCGAGATGGGCTTCTCTGCCGACGAGGTCGTGGGGATGGTTCTGACACCGTTCGGCGACGGGGGCGCGCTGCCCACCGCCGTGGTCAAGGCCTCACCCAACGGTGACCAGGCGCTTGAGATCGTCAAGACCGATGGGGCTATCGCCACCGCGGGTGTGGTTATCGAGTACCCAGACGCGGCGGGCATGATCAGCCTCGTGACGGCGGCACAGCCAGCGGTCGTGGCCGATATCTATGCCCCGGCCGCCGGGGAGACTGTGCGCCTCAAGATCGAGGACGCGGGCGATCCCACCAAGTTTGTTCAGACCGACGCCGTGACCACCACAGCGGGCTGGCAGACGGTCCGGTTTGAGTTCGACCCGGACGACATAGCCACGGGAGTGGTCTACGACAAGGTCGTCGCGTTCCCGAGCTTCGGTGTTGTCGGTGACGGGCAGGCGTACTTTATCGATGATATCCGGTTCCTCGACGCGGTCCCCAACGCGGTCCCCGAGTTCGCGGAAGAGTCGGTCACCTTGACCGTCAACGAGGAGCAGACCGCGGTCTACACCGCGGTCGCTACCGACGCCGACCCAGACGCTGATATTAGCTACAGCCTGGCCGGCGCCGACTCTGGATTGTTTAGAATTGACCCTGACACTGGTGTGGTGAACTTCAGGGCGGCCCCCGACTACGAGGGCGTCGGGGTGGAGGACGAAAATGGCAGCGTCGCCAACCCGGGGTCGGCCGCCGGTACCAACACATACAGCTTCGATGTCGTTGCAAGCGACGGCAAGGGCGGGGTGGGTACCCAATCGGTCACGGTAAACGTATCAGATGTCGAAGAGATAATCGTCACCTCATATAACCTCTTCGGCTTTTCGTTTGATGGAAATCCCGGTCCGCTGGAGTTGGTCCCGGGGGAGACATATATCTTCGACTTCTCGGGACTAGGAATGTTCGCTGAGTATTTCAATCTGTCTCTTACGCCCGACGGCACACATGGCGGTGGTGCACCGGTAGACCACTCCGCGGTTGTTCGAAGTTTTGTTACAAATGATGCGGGTCAGATCACCGAGGCGAAGATCACAGTCGAGGCTTCCGAGGATCTTCCTTACCTCTACTACTATAATTCGCACCCCACCTACGGGGCTAATCAGGGTGGCACGATAGCTACCCCGGTCGTCCTCGAGATGACCGCCAACACTAGCGGCGACTACTTCGTAAACGGCGTGGCGCACGGGATGGTCGACCTCGACCCCGGGAAGCTCTACAAGTTCGACGTATCTGACGACTCGATGTCAAGCCACCCGCTGGCGCTGTCCGAGACACCGGACGGCACACGTGCCGGCGGCACCGAGTACGACGGGTCTGGCTACAACCAGGACGCCGACGGAAACGTCTGGCTTCTCGCGGCCGCGGACACCCCGAGGCTCTACTACTACTGCGAGGCGCACGACGGGATGGGCGGCGAGGCGTCGCTGTTCCCGGCGACCCCGACGACCGGCACCGTCCTCGACTTCGAGGGCTTCACTGGCGGTTTCACTAACGAAGACGCCGACGCGCACGCCGTGTTTGGCAAGAACATGACCCGTGACCTGGAGACCAAGACCGAGGAGGACGGCACGACCGACCGGACCATGCTCATGGTCGAGAAAGGCGCGGGCGCCGAGTGGTGGTCGGGCCTGAACCTGACCTCCGAGAACCTCGGCTCGAACCTTGTCGGTGACGGAAGCGCGCCGGTAACCATGCGCGTGTTC
Source organism: uncultured Gemmatimonadota bacterium (assembly GCA_938030915.1). Taxonomy (GTDB): domain Bacteria; phylum Gemmatimonadota; class Gemmatimonadetes; order Longimicrobiales; family Gaopeijiaceae; genus UBA2589. The sequence goes on along the minus strand of CALHIO010000116.1, from coordinate 1,909 downwards.
GCTGACCAGGACGGCTCGCTGAGCCTGGTGCTGTCGCAGCCCAACACGGACCACAGCCACGTCTTGACCGAGACCGTGACCGCGGGCTGGAACAACGTCAGCTTCGACGTCAGCGGCGTCCCATCGGGACCGGACTGGAGTAAGGCCGATCTCAGGCCCGACGCGGACCCGGGCGTTGAGGAGCAGCTCGCGACCACGAGCTACCTGATCGACGACGTACACTTCCCTCTCGCGACCATCGCGGCCGTGGGCAGCGTGCCCGATACACCGACCTCGATCGGTGAGGTAGTCACGTACGACACCGACGCCGACGTACCCACCGCGGTGTGGGACGGGGTCTATGTGGGCCGACAGTCGGTCGTCGAGGTCGACGGCACCACCGAGAGGAGCGCCCTCGAGGTGAAGAAGACCGTCGACGCGGAGTGGCACGCGGGGGTCGTACTTTTCGAGGCATACAAGACCTCAGACGTACTGGGCGGGATTACGACGGACGAGTTCACGATGCGGGTCTATGCCGAGCAGGCCGGGACCCTGACGCTATCGCTGGAGCAAGCCGGAACCTGGGCGAATGCCTTCACCGCGCCGCCCTTCTCGGTCAACGCGGGCTGGAACGACGTAAAATTCAATATGACAAACGCCGACACGTCTAGGGACTATACCAAGGTCATCCTCCGCCCAGACTCGAGCTGGCCGACGGAGGGCTCTAAGGCGACGGTCGAGACCAAGTACTACGTCGACGACCTGCACATGCCAAACGCGGTCATCAACCAGGCTCCGTCTTACACGCCGCCGTCCGCCGACGCGCCGGATTTTGTGGCGGCGACGGGCGACATCGAGGTCTTCATTGACGCGGCGGGGGCCGCTGTCGATACGACCGTCGGCGGGCTGGATCCGGACTGGCAGCAGCCGACAGACCTCCAGGTCATCGACGACGTCTCCCAGACGGGCTCGATGCTGAAGCTCAGCGGGTTCACTTACCAGGGCATCCAACTCTACGACCAGGACCTGTCGGGTAAGGGTCACATCCACCTCGACGTCTGGTCGGGGATGTCGGACAACGGCAGCCTGAAGGTCTTCTTGATCGATACAAGCAACCCAGATGGGGCCAGTCAGACCGTTACGATAGAGCCCGGCAAGTGGAACGCTATCGAGCTCGATCTGACCGCATTTACGGGGGTCGACCTGTCCACGGTCCACCAGATCAAGCTGGAGGGTACGGATCTCGACGAGATCTATATCGATAACCTGGCGTTTACGGGTACAGCAGGTGGCGGAGACACTGGTGCGACGACGACTGACTACGACGAAACAGTTGTCCAGCACCATGGGACGGCTGATCCGTCATCTAAGGCCAATCTGACCATCTCAAAGACGGGTGATGATCAGATTACGGTCACCATTGAGTCTGCAGATACTGATCCTGTCGATTATGTGACCATCGGCGCGCAGGGAACGCCGCCGGCTGGATTGTCTGCGATGACATTGTCTAATGGTGTCGCCTCGATCGATATGTTCTGGGGTGCTGGGCAGATGCCAAGTACGACCTCCTTCGAGGTGTTATGGAGTAAGGAATCGGGCCCCGGTAACTGGATGCTGAGGAAAGAAGATCTTGGCACGATTGATACTAGTTATACGACAGATGGTGGCGGAGACGCTGGTGGTGGAGATTCTGAGCACCCTGCAGCGGTTACTGCGCCTACTGAAGATGCCGCGACTGTCATCTCGGTATTTAGTGACGAGTATACCGATGTTGCTGTTGTTGATTTTGGTCCTGTATGGGGTGATTGGCAGGCAGCGCGTGTTACTGCAACTGAAGACGGTACGATGCTCAAAGTATCGAACATGAATAACCTTCAGGGTATGCAGATTGCTGATCCTGCTACCAATGCGGGTGCAATTGATGCTTCGG
>CALHIO010000115.1 GCA_938030915.1 uncultured Gemmatimonadota bacterium | reverse complement strand
TCTGTCGAATCTGATGTTCAAGCTCGGGCTTGCCGGAACACTTGGGAGTCGGGCGTTCGCTCGACGGCTGTGGGGACTCGGTCTCGTCGCGATCGTGGCGGGGGCCCTCCTCCTCGTGTTCTGGACCTGAGGAGCTTCGGGGTCGTCGGGATGGCTCCGGTACGAGAACACGCGATCGCAATTCGAGTGTTCGACTACGTCTGCGCAGGCACGTTCGGTGGGGCCGCGGCCGTTGCGGCGTGGTGCGTCGTGCCGAGTGCCCTGAGCATCGTTCCCGCCATGCTGCTCGGGATGATGGTGGGCATCGTCGCCGTGCTCCCGTTGTTGCTGCTGCTCGCTTCGATTCTCGGCGGCTTCGAGTTGATCGTCCTGTCCATGCAGGTCGGGATGTTTGCGGGGATGACCGGAGCCATGTCGGGCTTTGCCGACTGGCTGGGCGTAGCCAGAGATGGGGTGATCATCGGTCTCCTGATCCAGGTGCTGCTGCATGCGGTCGACTGGTGGATGGGTGGGGAGGTCCAACATGACTGAGGTGTCTTCGCGTGCCATTCGGAAGTGGAATCGTGCGGCTCCCTTCATGTCGTCGAACGAGCGTAGTGAGGAGATCCGCTACGGTGCGTACAAGCGGGACGTCTTCCGCAAGGCGACGGGATCGACGCTACTTGTTGCCGTGGGTACCGGGGCCGATCTGAAGTATTTCCCCGCGGGTATCGAATTGACCGGCATCGACTTTGCACCGCGGATGCTCCATTTCGCACGGGAACGGACGTCCGAATGCGCGTCTCCGGTCAAGCTGATCGAGGCCGACGTCACTCATCTGGAATTCGAGGACGCCTCCTTCGACACCGTCGCGACTTCGTGCACCTTCTGCTCCGTGCCGGACCCGCTGGCAGGGCTGAGGGAGGTGCACCGCGTGCTCAAGCCCGACGGTCGCTTGCTCATGTTCGAGCATGTACGACCGGGGATTGCGTGGCTCGGTTTGATGATGGATCTGATGAACCCCCTCGCCCGATGGGTGGGCCCCGAGGTCAACCGACGTACGGTGGATACCGTCCGGGTGGCGGGCTTTCGGATCACACGGGAATTCAACGTCTTCCTCGACATGGTGAAGCTGCTCGAGGCCGAGAAGGGGTGATCGCTTCCCGACCCTGCAGGAAGCCTTTACTTTCCCGGTCCTCGGGACGTGGCGCAGCCCGGTAGCGCACTGCAATGGGGTTGCAGGGGTCGCCGGTTCGAATCCGGCCGTCCCGACATGAGCCCGGAGTCGCGAGAGCGGCTCCGGGCTTCGTCGTACGGGTCTGGCTCCAACCCGTTCTCACACTTCCCGGCGTGGTTTCACACCAGCCCGGTGCTCACTTCGCGGGAACGGTGATGCCGACGTGAACGGCGCCACTCGTCGTGGGAAGGATGACCGGATGTCGCTCGCCGAGTCCGATCTCTTCATAGAGGGGTCGGGCCTTTGAATTCAGGAAGGCGGCGACGGCTCCGAGTGGAGCCCCGATCAGCGCTCCCGCCATCACTCCGTCATTGATGATTACGGACGAGCCCTCGACGCTGGGGTCGACGATCGATTTCAACGCTCCGAGAGTGAACCCGGCAGCGAATCCCGCGGCGGACCCGATGACGATCTCCGGGGCGGTGGCCGGTCTGGTTCGGACACGTTTCTGGACGCTGGCCACCTGACTCAGCGGAATCACGCGAACTCTCTCGCCATCTCGACCGATGAGCCTCGTCCGGTCGATGAGTACGAGGTCGAGATGATCGGATCGGAGATAGGAATGAAAGGGGCTGGTCACACCCTCCCTCCACATGACGCGAATGCGGTCCCCGGACTCGACCACGGGTTGAGCCTGGGCGGTGGTCTTCACGGGTGTCGCGACCGAGGCGACCGCGAGCATCAGGGCGATCCCGGTCGATTTGACGACGTACATATACGGAGCCTCCAGTGGGAGAAACGTTCACGACGAAGGTCTCGCGTAGGCCCGACTCAGCGCATACGACGATCTACGTAGCGTCGCGTCTTCGTGACGTAGTCAGGTGCCCAGCTCCGTCGTCATACGTCATCAGCTACGTCATCCGACCGCGGTGATGCGTCTGTTGGCGTAGATCCCGTGGTTCTGGAGACCGGTAGGCTTGGGTCGTTGAACGCAGACGACCCCGTGTCCCAGAGGAGAAGAACCATGAAACATGTGATCCTGCTTGCGACGGCGATCCTGGCTCTGGCCACCGCCAGTGACGTATCAGCTCAGGCGCCATCGGGCACGATCCCCGATGCACTTCGGGCCAGCCCTCTCCCACGACAGCAACTGTCGGGTCCTCGTTTCGGCTTTACCACCTTTACCGGTGACGTCGCAGATCTGCGGCAGAGTGCCGGCAAGGGACTCTTCATGAGTCAGTTCGGCTGGCAGTTCGAGACGCAGCTGGTGTCCACGACTTCGGGACACCAGGCACTCCTGGAGTGGGTCGTCCTTCTCGGTGGCGTTGAACAGAACGAGATGAATCTCGGCGTCTCGTGGCTGGCGGGGTACCGACTACCGAATGGCGTGGAATTCGGGGTCGGCCCCAACATCGGTCTTCGGAAGGATGGCGGAGAACCGACCACATCCATGGTGGTCGCGGGTGGCGCCACCGTGCCCTTCGGGGAGCTCTACGTGCCACTCAACGTGGCCATTGCCTTCGCCGAAGGTGGGCCGCGGATCACCACGCTGCTCGGTTGGATCGCGGGATAGCCGAAAGCCGGTTTCGGTGGGCGGCACGGGCCCGGAGTCGCGTCAGCGGCTCCGGGCCTTGTCGCGTGGGCGCCTAGCGTCGCTCCAGCACGTACTCGATCGCCCCGACGACGTCTCCCGACAGGGTCAGATTCGCGTTGATGACGTTTCCGATGCCTCCGCTCGCGCTATAGCGATCGAGGCGCAGCGACCGTACTACGCTGCCGTCCGCATATCCGAGATCGAGACTGACCAGGCTGGTGGGTGGGACGTTGGTCTGAACGAAGAGTGTGTCGAGACGAACCGTGACGCAGCCCGCGCACGTCTCGAGTCGGACGCTGTCCGCATCTGGCTGAATGACGAGCAGGACGTCCTCGGGCATGACGGAAACGCCGGCGATCGCTCCCTGTCCGTTGCCGCGATAGAGCCCGAGCCACGGGTTGCCGGCCGCGGAGCCATCTGCGTCGACGAGGTCCGTGACGAGGTGCGATCCCGCACCCGGTCCGCATGCGGCGAGCAGCACGATCAGTACCGGGATCGTGGCGTGTCTCATGACGTGGTGCCGGTCGAACGTCCCATGTGGGCAAGGTACACGGCAGACCGCGATGGTTGCACATGCGGAAGCGTGGCCTCGATGAAACCGTCGGGTGGCCAGCGCGTACCATCAGCGTCTCGCGTCGATGTTCGGTACCTTTGGGACGACGAGAGTTCGTCCTCCGCGACTGTCCGACGGTTCGACGTCGCACCGAAACCGTATCCGACCATCTCGCACATGACCCAGCACCGCATCGTGGCCGCCTGCCTCGGACTGGCCGTCCTGCTCACCGGGTGTGGTGACGATCCGGTCATCGACGACCTCCCGTCGCCGCCGCCTCTGAACGGTACGGCGTTCATCGATCCCGACATCCTCACACTACAGGACTCGACCGCATTCGAATCGGTCGCCGTGCTCGGCTCGGGCTCGCGCGACATGTTCGACGTCCGGACAGGTCAGGTCGGGACGTACGATGTGTGGCTCTTCCGTGTCGACTTCGACGACGCGCTCTCCCTCGAACTCCGGGTCAACGCGGAGTTCGACAGCGTCAGCGCCTCGGACCTCGCCGATCTGTATGCACGTCGAGTGGGTCTGCTGCCGAATGTCCTGAGAGAGGACATGGCATCGATCTCGATTCACGACGGGGGAGACGGGTTGGGTGCGTTCGACACGGACATGATCGTGCATGCCGACAAGGGCGAGGATTACCGCCTTCAGGGTGTCCTGGAAGAAGTCCTCGCGCACGAAGCCGTGCACATCTCTCTCGACGCAGATCACGCATCTTCATCGGGGTGGATCGCGGCGCAGCAGAGCGATCAGCGCTTCATCTCAGGCTTTGCGCAGGAATTCCCGCAGACTGAGGATCTGGCGGAAACCTTCGGGGCGTGGCTCGGGTCGCGCTGGGCCGGAGACGGGATCACCGATTTTCTGCGGGCGTTGATCGAGAATGCCGTACCCGCGAGGCTCGACTACCTCGATGCCCAGAACTTCAACATGCACCCCGTCGGGGAGTAGCTTCGGGGTCAGCCTCTGGGCGCAGCGGGTGCCGCCGGCGTACACAGCACCAGGAAGTTGTAGAGCTTCTCGCCCCGTCCGACGTACACTGCGTCGCTGACGACCATCTCCGCCTCCGTGTTGAGCGACATTGCCGAGTCGTAATAATTGAAAAGGCAATCCACGTCGTCTCTTCGGAAGCGAAGTGAGGCCTCATTCGGGGCATCGCGGGGGTCCGGCGTCCTCGCCCAGCCCTGCTCCGTGATGATCTCGTAGAAGCCCCGCGCGATGTCGGCAGATGGCAGGCTCGACGAGCCCGCCGCCGTGACCCGGCACCCGGGCACCCGACGACGCGTCCTCCAGTCGTCGATGGTGTCGGGCTCGGCGACGGCCACCATCCCCATCACTTCGCGCACGAACCGTTCGGCGCCTTCGCACAGCCTCTCCTGCGCTGCGACCGGGGTAGAGATCAGCAGGGTCGCGAGGGCGACGGTCGGGATTGTCGTGATTCTGCGCACTGGTGGTTCCGCCCAGAGTTCCAGGTTGGCCCGAACGGTAGCTTTGGCCTCGACATACTACGCCTGATGGCCGGCCGTGGTCCGTGCTCGGCGGCCTCCCTATGTTGCGCGTCCCACCTCAACCGAATGCGCCGTATGAAGCTCTGGACCCATCGATTCGCTCTCGTGGCTACCGTCGTGACGTTCGCGGCGTGCACCACCGAAGACGCACCCTCCGCCGATTCCAGTCCTCCGGTGGATTCCGTGCCCGAGGCGATGCTCGCCGTCGCAACGGAGCAGGGCGTCCGCAACGCGCGCATGCCCGTGAACGGTCTGATCACGGCGGGCCAGCCGACACAGGAGCAAATCGACGCCCTTCGCGCCGCCGGCATCGAGCACTTCGTGTCCCTTCGACCGACCACGGAAGACGGGGCGGGTTGGGAGGAAGCACGGGCGTCGAGCGAGGGGTTCGACTTCGATCGGCTCCCGATTTCCGGTGCGGGTTCATTGACGCGGGAGAACGTCGAGACGTTTGCGACGATCATGGAGGAGGTCGGTGACGAACCTGCCGTGCTGTATTGTGCAAGCAGCAACCGGGTCGGGGCGATGCTCGCCCTCAAGGCATACTGGATCGACGGAGAGCCCCCGGAGGCCGCGCTGGAGTTCGGACTCTCGGCGGGCCTGACCAGTCTCGAAAACCCTGTACGCGAGCTGCTCGGCCTGGCGCCGAGCCGGCCGTAGGAGACCATCATGTTGGCTCGATCGTTTCGGAACAGTGTTCTCGGCTTCGCGCTGACCGCAGCGCTCTTCGGTGCGCGTCCGGCCGACGCTCAAGAGACGTATGACGTCGTGATCCGTGGCGGTCGCGTCATGGACCCGGAGACGGGTCTCGACGCGATCCGGAACGTGGGGATCCGTGGACAGACCATCGTCGCGATCTCGGAGGATCCGCTTCAGGGGGAGACGATCGTCGACGCCGCGGGCCTCGTCGTAGCACCGGGCTTTATCGATCTCCACGCGCACGGTCAGTCGAACGACGCGAATCGGTACCAGGCTCGGGACGGGGTGACGACCGCATTGGAGCTCGAATCCGGCGTGTCCGACGCACGGCTCTTCCTCCAGGAGCGCCGGGGCGACGCGATCCTCAACTTCGGGGCCACCGTCGCACACGGTATGGCACGTACCGCCGTGATGCCGGAGTACGAGGCCGATGTGGAAGCGGCTCTGGCGGCGCTCGGTTCGGAG
>CALHIO010000114.1 GCA_938030915.1 uncultured Gemmatimonadota bacterium | reverse complement strand
TCGACGAGCACTGGAGCCGCCCCGCAGTAGGCGATCGCATTGGCTGAGGCGATGAAGGTCAGATCGGACACTGGGATATGTGAGCCGGCCTTCACCCCAGCTACAACGAGAGCGACGTGGAGGGCTGAGGTGCCGCTTGAGCAAGCGATAGCGAACTTCCGGCCCACCCGCGCCGCGAACGCTTCCTCGAAGTGGGTGACGAATGGCCCGACTGACGACACGAATCCGCTGTCGATACATTCCTGAAGATAGGCGCGTTCGTTCCCCCGAAGAGTGGGAACGCTGAGCGGGATTCTGCTCATCGGTGGTATCGGTGCGCGTTGGTGGTATCGCGGGACCTCAGCCATTCGGCAGTTCGCTCGAGGCCGCCCCTGAAACCGATTCGCGGGCTCCACCCCAGAATCCGCTGTGCTTTCGCCGGGTCGGAGAGCAGGACCTCGACCTCGCTGTCAGGGGGCCGAATTCGCTCGTCGTCGGTGACGATCACCGACTTGCTCCCCGTGATTTCGCGGCAGAGCTCGACCAGATCGCCGATCGAGATGCTCTCCCCGGTTCCCAACTGGATGGTCTGACCCGGTTCGAGGCTCGACCCGCCGATTCTGACGAATCCGTCCACGGTGTCCTCCACGAACGTGAAGTCCCGCTTCGGGTGGAGACTGCCGAGCCGGATCTCGGTGGCATCGCTCAACATCTGCATGAGGACGGTCGGGATGACGGCGCGCAACGACTGACGTGGCCCGAAGGTGTTGAAGGGCCGCAGCGTGAGTACATCCACTCCGAATGAACTCGCGTACGCACGGCAGAGTTCGTCTGCACTCGCCTTGGTCGCCGCATAGGGCGACTGTGGCCGGATCGGGTGGTCCTCACTTATCGGCGTGGTCTTCGGTGTCCCGTACACCTCGGAGGTGGAGGTGTGGATGACGCGAGTCCCGTTGTGCCGTCTGGCAGCCTCGAGGACGTTCAGGGTGCCGGTGATGTTGGTCTCGACAAATGATCGGGGCGCCTCGTAGCTGAACGGAATCGCGATGAGTGCCGCGAGGTGGAAGACGGTGTCGTGCCCCTCCACGAGCCGACTCACGAATTCGGCGTCGCGCACATCACCGAGGTGCACGTTCGCCCGGTCCCAGATTCCGGGTACCTCGTCGAGCCAACCGAGTGAGCCGTTGGAGTTGTACATGCAGAGCGCGGAGACCTCTATGCCGTCGTCGATCAGGCGCTCAACGAGATGGCTGCCGATGAAGCCGTCTGCCCCTGTGACGAGGGCTCGTCCTATGTCTCTCATGTGGTGCCCCTTGCCTCACGAAGATCTTCCGGTCTCCCGATATCGATCCAGTCACCGTCGATCTCCCAGTGTCCCACCCTGTGGCCCGCGTCGAGGCATGACTGGATCAACTCCGTCATGGGGAAGTCGCGGTCGGAGCGCACGAGATCGAGAAGCTCGGGGTTGATCACGTAGATTCCCGCGTTCACGGGCCATGAGGCATTCGGCTTCTCGTCGATCTGTTCGACCGACCCCTCCGGTCCGAGTTGCAGCACGCCGAAGGGCACCTCGATCGAGTGCGTCTGGGAAGCGAGCGTCAGGTCGTTCTCGATCTGTCGATGGGACGTCAGCATGGCCCGCAGGTCGAACCGGGTCATCAGGTCGCCGTTCAACGCGATGATCGGATGCTCCAAGTGGTACGGCGTCAGCAGACCGAGGGCACCCCCGCTACCCAGGGGACGATCCGCAGGGTCGCGCAAGTACGTGATGGAGCAACCGAAGTCGGAGCCGTCGCCGAGGTGGTGCTCGATCTGATCGGCGAGGTATCCCGTGCTCACGAAGACTGTCCGAATCCCCTCGCTCACGAGGTGGAGGATGATCCACTCGATCACCGGTCGGTCCGCGACCTTCAGCAGAGGTTTCGGAACCCACTCCGTGAGTGCGCCGAGGCGCGATCCGCGGCCGCCGGCCATGATGAGCGCAGCATTCGGGAGGGTTTTGGGCCCGATGATCTCGTTGAGGAGATGAATCCCGGTCACAGTTCCGTGCTCGTCGAGAATCGGAACGAATGAGACGTCTCGTGAGCGCATCAGGTCAATCACATCCGCTCGAGGAGTCCTGGCCAAAACTGTCAGCGGCTTGGTCTGGATGATCTCGTCGACAGGGATGTCGAGTCGGCAGCCAGCCAAAAGAGCCCTCCGAATGTCCCCATCGGAGACGATTCCGATCAGCCGTTCGTCGTCTCCGATGACGATCGCCCCCCGAACTCGACCATTCTCTATCGCGCTGAGGGCATCGAGGATTGAATCCCCGAGCCGAATCGTCAGATCGGCCAGTGGTGTTCGGACCGAAGACATATCGGGATTGTGCCACGCGTACGGACCTTTGCGGACGGTTACGCTCAGCGCGTGTCCAAGTTCGAAGGCCGACGGGCTGTGGTGCTCGGAACCGGCGGCCTGTCCCGTGAAATGGCGCAGTTGCTCACGCAGATCGATGACGTCCCGAACTTCATGGGATTTGTGGCTGAGCGTGGATGCTCAGAGGGCGAAGGGCACTACCCGGCAACAATCGGCGATGATGACTGGCTGGTGGCGCAGGCTGGGACGGCGCAGTCACCGCTCGTTGTCCTTGGTGCCGGATTTCCGACGGCACGTCGACGAATGTGGGATATGGCGACTGGGGCCGGACTCGAGGTCCTCGGTCTTGTCC
>CALHIO010000113.1 GCA_938030915.1 uncultured Gemmatimonadota bacterium | reverse complement strand
GCGCATAGATGTGAGCCCAGCTCCCCGGATTGTTGACCAGAATCATCCCCGCGATGGTCAACCCGCGAAACGCGTCGAGTGAGACGAGTCGGGTCGACGTCGATCCCTCGGTCATGGACGGCGGTCCAGGTCAGCAGGAACGTTTACGTTCACGGAGACGGCCCGCGCAGCCTCCGGCGTGAGATCAACCTTCCTTCCATCCACCGCCTCCACCAGCGCACGTGCGGCGCGTTCCCCCTCGTCGAGAAGTCGACCGACCTCGTCGGCGCACTCGACTCGATAGATCGCACACAGCGGCTCGAAGTCGGGCTCACCAACGCGGCTCGCGGCAGCCGCGAGTGGCCGGGTCTTTCCCGCACCCCCAGAGCCCGGCTCCGATCCGGTAGCCTCAGGGGTCACCGCTGACGCAACGGCCCTGATGACGTCGGGTCCGACGTGCGGCAGGTCCGCCGCCAGGACGAAGACGGCCGCTGCCCCTCGCTCCACCGCGTGGTGCAGCGCCGATTCGATTCCCGCCAACGGTCCGAACCCGGGGCGCAAATCCGGAATGACGGTCCCCCACGAGCCTGAGTCCGGACGGGACGACACGATCACGACCTCGTCACAGACGGCCTCGAGCGCAGCCTTCGCGCGCAACACCATGGGAACGCCGTCGACTTCGACACTCGTCTTGTCCCGGCCGAACCGACGGCTTGAGCCACCGGCCATAACCGCTCCGATCAGGGGGTGCGCCGTGAGGGCGTCGGGGGTCGTGCGGGTCATCGCCGAGATCCGATCACACGACCCGCTCGGGCTCCGTATAGACGTTGAATCCGCCGTTGCGGGTGAAGCCGATCAGCGTCTGCCTGAACCGGCGCGCGAGATCGACAGCGAGGCTGGATGGAGCCCCGACCGCGACGAGCATGGGAATGCCCGCAACTACGGCCTTCTGCACGAGTTCGAACGAGGCTCGTCCACTCACGACCAGGATACGCTCGTTCGCGGGGAGCCGGCGAGCCAGGAGTTCGTGCCCCACGACCTTGTCCACAGCGTTGTGGCGCCCGACGTCCTCCATGACGATATGCCGTTCACCCGAGGCGTCGAAGAGTCCGGCCGCGTGCAGACCGCCCGTCCGCTCGAAGACCGCCTGCCCCTCGAGAAGTCGGTCGGGAAGCCCCGGAATCAGATCGGCGCGGACGGACAATCCGCCTGGCAACATCTGACAACCGGTCGCCTCGACTGCTTCGAGCGAAGCCTTCCCACAGACACCGCAGCTCGAGGTCGTGTAGACATTCCGGCGGACGAGTTCCAGATCGAGCGATGCCCCGGCCGTCAACCGAGCCTCGACGACGTTGTATTCCTGCTCTTCCGGCCCCTGGCAGTACGTCAGCTCGGCCACCTCGTCGGCCGACGACACCACGCCCTCTCCGTGAAGGAAGCCGGCCACGAGATCGAAGTCGTGTCCGGGAGTACGCATGGTCACCGCCACCGCCTCGACCCGGCGTTGCCCCCGCTCCATCCACGACACCCGGATTTCGAGAGGCTCCTCGACCGCGAGCGTATCCTTTCGGGCACGCGACGATCCCTCCCTGTACCGCTGGACCCGGGTCGTCGTCGTTCCGCCTCTCTGTCCGATCACCGGCGCACGATCATATGGGCAGGAAGAACTGGAGGACGTTGTAGACACCGCCTCCGACGAGCACGGTCAGGAATGTCTTGCCGTTGCCGATATCCAACGCCTGCCGGATGGCGACGAAGGCGGTCACGAGCATCCAGACTCCGACGACCGCCGACACCCCCCACCCGAGAAGCGGCACGATGCCGAAGACGTAGAGGACCCCGGGAGCCTTGGCGAACCCGAGCGTGCGCAGGAGCTCACCCCAGGTGGCCTCGCCCTGGAAGATCTTCTCCCCGATCACGTAGGTGACCCCCGCCCACGTGAACCACGTTACCAGCTCGACCACCGCGAGACGTGCAGCCGAGAACAGTCCCAGGTCCCAGGCACCGGCAGCCTGACACAGCGCGACGAGTACGACCACGGTGGCCGCCTGCATCGTGGCATTCTCATCGTGTTCGACTTCCTCGTACGTGTCGATATCGAGGGCGGCGGCGCCCATCATCCGTGCCCCGATCGATCCGTCGGTCTTCGCCATCGTACGCCTCTCTCTTGGTGCCTGCGCGTTTGAGGGATCCACGCCTCAGCGCGGCAGTCGGTCCGGCATATCCGCGACCACGTATGCCATCACCGCCATCGTCGCGACACAGAGCGCCACTTCGTCCGGATCCAGCTTGTCTACGGTATCCGCGTCGCTGTGATGGTACCAGAAGTACTTCGTACCATCCACGCTCAGCCCCATACCGGGCACACCCGTCGCCATGAGCGGCGAGATATCCGCCCCACCCCCACCACGAGTGACGGTACCGGACTCGATCCGCTCGAGCAGGGTCCCGATCTCCTGAATCATGGCGAAAGCCTCGTCCGACCCCGTGAAGCCGAATCCGCTCGGCTTGAAGACGCCACCGTCAGATTCCATCGCGAGGACGTGGTACTCGTCTTCGTGCTCCGTGACGTACTCGCGTCCGCCGGTTCGGCCCTGCTCTTCACTCGTCCAGCCGACCGCCCTGATCGTCCGTCGCGGCTGCAGGCCGAGTTCCTTCATGATGCGGATCGCCTCCCACGCAGCGACCACGCCTCCGGCGTCGTCCATCGCCCCCTGGCCCACATCCCACGAATCGATATGTCCGCCGAAGACCACCACTTCATCCGGGAATTCACGTCCCCGGATCTCGGCCATGACGTTACGCCCCGGTACGTCGGGGAGGGTCTGCGCCTCCATTCGGAGGTGGAGTTCGACACGCTGACCCCGTTCCTGCATCCGCTGCAGCAGGTCCGCATCCTCCACGGTGATCGCCGCATGCGGGATCCGCGGGACGCCGTCCTCGTAGCTCGAGTTGCCGGTGTGCGGCGTCTGCTGAGAGTACGGGGTGACCGAGCGGATCAGACTGGCGACTGCACCGGCCTGCGCGGCCGCGACTGCACCCCGCGACCGATACTGCACGGTCTGGCCGTACGTCGTGAACGGTACGTTGAACAGGACGATCCGACCCTGCGCATCGTCGGCCCGCGCCTCCAGCTCCTCGAAGGAATTCACCACGAGGACTTCACCACGAATTCCGCCCGGGGGAGTCGCGACACTGAAGCCCAATCCGAGCATCGGAAGGTCCCGGGGCCATGGGAGGATCATCTCCAGGCTTTCTTCGCCGCGCACCCAGTGCGGCACCATCACGCGCTCCGTGTGCACGTTATCGAAGCCGTCGGCCTCCATCTCCACAACCATCCAGTCGATGGCCCGTTCGAGCGCCGCGGATCCGGAGATCCGCGGTCCGAACCGCTCCACGAGTTCGGTCAGACGCGCATAGGCGTCGTGGTCGCCGGTCGCCGCATCGATGATCCGGTTCGCGACCTCGCGGTACGCGTCGGCGATCTCCTGCCCTCTCGCGGGCTGCGGAGGCCAGAGCAGGAGAAGGAAGACGGGAACGAGCGTTCGGCTGATGAGTGTCCTCACGGGGACCTCCGCGGAACCACCGGGCAGCCCGGTGGGCTAGGGCTCTGTGTCGAAGTAGGGGGCCAGCGCTTCGGCAGGCGGACGGGGCGTCGCCAGACTCACCCCGACGAAGAGAAGCCCCGATACCAGGAAGCCGCAAAGTACGGGTTCAATCGACGCCGCGCCGAACGCTTCCCAGAGGAAGGTGGCGGTCACGCCCCCGATCATGGCGGCCGCCGCCCCCTGCTTCGTCGCCCTCGGCCAGAGGACGCCACCCACGACCGGCAGCACGAACGCCGCCGCCATGAGCGCCGTGAAGAGGAGAACGATGTACTGGACCAGTTCCCCTTCCCCGACCCCACTCAATAACAGCATGACCGGGAGTGAGCCGACGGCGAGGATCCCGAGCCGATCCACCCACAGGCGGCGTCCGGGCGAGACGTCGGGGTTGATCAGGTTCTGGTAGATATCCACCGAGAGGGCCGAACCCGCGACGATCAGCAATGAGTCGACCGTCGACATCATGGCGGCCGTGATCGCGGCGAGCATGATCGCACCCAGCGTCGCCGGGAGGACCGCCGTGGCGACCATCGGCATCGCGAGATCGCCCGTCGGAAGTGACGGAAAAAGCACGATCGCGGACAGGGCGAGGATGAACACCAGCAGATTGATCGCGAGAATCATCACGATCGCGAACAACACACCGCGCCGGATCGTGTGCATGTCCTTCATCGCGTAGAGGCGGATCAGCTTCTCGGGCGTCGCGACGCCTCCCAGGAAGAACGACAGCCCCATCGTGAGCAGAAGCGTCGCCGGCATCGTCTCGAAGGTGAAGACGAGCGGATGCGCCGACTCGACGAGCGTCAGCAGCCCCCCCAGGCCATCGACCTGCCGCAAGGCCAGAGGGACCGCGAACAATGCGCCCAGGCCCATCACGACGAGCTGAAAGGCGTCGGTGTACACGACCGCGACCATGCCGCCCACGACCGTGTAGATGAGCAGGATCGTGGTGAAGCCGACCATGCCGACGGTGGTCGGCACCCCGAATACCGTGTTCGCGATCAGGCCTCCGGCTACGATCTGGGCCTGGATATAGACGACCGTCGCGATCAGGATGATCGCCGCAGCGAGACCTCGGATCCCCTTTCCGTAGTAGCGCGTCTCGATGAACGCGGGAATCGTCAGTTCCTTCTGCTTCGTGAAGCGCGGCGCGAGCACGGCGACCATGAACCAGTACGAGAGCGGGATCGAGAGGAGCACCCATCCGAAGGACCAGCCGGCCGTGTACATCACGCCGATCGTTCCGACGAAGGTGCCGGCAGACGTGTGGGTCGCCGCCATGGTGGCGCCACCCGTGAACCAGCCCAGCTCTCCCCCGGCGATCCAGTAGTCGGTCTCGCTCCGGGTCGCGCGCAGGCTATACCACCCGATGCCGAAGACGACACAGAAGTATCCGAGGAAGATCCAGACCTGCGGGGTCATCGGCCTTCCTCCCACCGCATCCAGACGACGTACGCCACCACGATCAGCACGCAGACGACGAAGAGCCCCCAGAAGGTGAAGCCGGGCCCGGTCATGCTCGCGCCCTTCGAGCGACACCGCTGAGATGATGCCAGCCCACGGCGGAGAATCCGAGCAGGAACAGCACGGTCATCAGATCGATGACGAGTGGCACGCTGGGTCGCCACGCCCCGTCACTGCGCCCACGAAAGCCCACCATGGAGGGCGTGACCTGCAACCCGACGCTCCACGCCCCGTCGTCGTCCCGTCGAAGCCCGGAGGGAAAACCCTCCGAGACGATCCAGCCCTCCGGCAAACGGAGGCGTGCCGTGAAGCCGCCGTCCGCTCCCGCCGCGGCGGGCGGCCCGGTCAGGACAGGGATTCGGGCGCGCAGACCGCCGCCGTCTTCCACCACCGCCGCGTCCACCCGGTACGACAGCTCCATGACCCCGATGTCGGGGTCGAGCGACGTCCTCGAGACCCATACGGACGCCGCGCGATGCGTGCCGTACGTCGGCCAGAGCTCGACGGAATCACCCGACAGCGTCGCAAATCGATCGACAGTCGCATCTCCGAAGCCGAGCAATTCGAAATGGAGAGGCTGGCTGGCTGGGAGAGCGTCACCCCCGATGGCACGCAGTTCGAACCGCACCACGACGTCCGCGACGCCATCGGCTGAGGACAGATCGGCATCCATGTGGACGGACCGCACGAGCCACCCCGGATCCTGGGCCACGACCGGGGGCGGCACCAGCGACACGACGACTCCGCACACCACCACCGCCATCGCCGCCCGCGACCACACGAATCCGTCGAGCGTCAGGCCCACGCCCCGGCCATGACGCGGAGTGCGTTGCCACCCATGACCTTCTCGATGTCGTCGTCCGAGTACCCCGACTTCACGAGCCAGCGAGCGATGTTGATGGAGCCCTCGGTCGGGTTCTCAAGCCCCTCGACGTACTCGACTTCCTCGAAGTGCTGGTCGGGGTGATGGCCACCTCGAGAGTCCTTGATCGAGAGACTGGCCGAGTACGTTCGGTGGAGGCCCACGTGGTCGCCGTACACGGTGTCCGGGCCGAAGCCGACATGGTCGATGCCCACGAGCGCCCGGACGTACTCGAAGTGCTCCATGAAGGCCTCGAGATTATGCCGCCGATTGTTCTTGGTCAGGGTCGTGTGCGGAGCACATTCGATCCCGATCACACCGCCCTTCGCCGCCACCGCCTCCATCACGTCGTCGGGGGCCAGACGGTTCGAGTTCCAGAGTTCCCGGGCACCGATGTGCGAGAGCACGATGGGCTTCTCACTCCACTCCACGGTATCGAGCGTCGTCTGATCTCCGCAGTGCGAGCAGTCGATGAGGAGACCGACCTTGTTCATTCGTTCGACGGCCCGACGCCCGAACTTGGTCAGACCTCCGTCACGGTCTTCCTTGAGACCGTTCCCCAGCGCATTCGACTCGGAGTACGTGATGCCGAGGGACCGGAGACCGAAGCCGTGCAAGAGATCGATCCGATCGAGGTCATGCTCGATCATCGCCGCACCCTCCATCGACGCGATCCAAGCCACACGACCCTCGTCGTGCGCTCTCTGGATATCCCCGATGCGCAGGCAATGGATCAGAAAGTCCTGATGCGCCAGGTCACAGAGCCGCATCCCAAGATCGTGGAGGACGTCGTCCCACTGCCACCCGGATCGCGAATGGATGGTGCAGATCCCGTCCATGAGGTTGTCGAACACCGCATCCCAATGCGAGGCGGCCAGGCCTTCGAACGCCGTCGCCATCCGTCCGTGCCGCACATACGCCGGGGTCTCCTCGATGCGCTCGGGAAATACCCCCAGATGTTCATGCATCGAGACGAACAGGCATCGCTCGACCAGCGCGGTGCAGCGCGCTTCTTGGTCTTCCGACAGCGGGACGCGGTAGGGGGGCACGCGCTCCACCTCGTCGGCGAGTTCGAAGACCTTGTAGTCGGCGTCGGGTTCCAGGTAGGAAAACGACGTGTAGCCGTCGTACTTCTTCTTCAGACTCATCGCGGGCCCGTGTTCGAGTCAGACGTTCACGTGGTGGGCTCGACGATGTACTCCAACTGGATCTTCTCGATCTCGACTCGAGCCTTGACGAAGATATCGACGACATGGGGGTCGAACGCACTTCCCGAATCGGCCTCGATCATCTCCACGACTTCGTCGGAGCCCACGGCCTCCCGATACGGGCGGTCCATCGTGAGTGCATCGTAGTAGTCGACGACACTGCAGATCCGGGCTTCGATCGGAATGGCGTCACCGGACAGCCCATTCGGATATCCCGAGCCGTCCCACTTTTCGTGATGGGTCAGCGCGATGCGTTGACCCATCTGGATGACCGGCGACGACGACCCGGACAAAATCTCCCCACCGATCGTCGTGTGGGTGTTCATGATCGCTCGCTCCTCCCTGTCCAGCGGTCCCTGCTTCAGGAGGATGCTGTCCGGAATTCCAAGCTTGCCCACGTCGTGCATCGGTGCAGCGTGCAGAAGCAGGTCGACCATTCCGGGCTGCAGATGCATCGCCATGCCGATGACCTGAGAGAAGCGTCCGATACGCTCGATGTGCCCCGCTGTGTCGTGGTCCTTGTATTCGGCCGCGAGGGTGAGGCGCCGGATCGTGTCGAGGTGCGCACCCTGAATTTCACGCTGCGCCCGCGTCACCTCCTCCAGTGCCCCGCGGAGCTCGCGCGTCCGCAACGCGACCGTGTCTTCCAGATTCTGCTTGCTTCGCTTCAGCTGGTCCTGAGCGGTCTTGAGTTCCAGAAGCCACTTCAGCCGGAGCCGAAGCTCCGTATGGTCGACCGGCTTGTTGATGAAGTCGTTGACCCCCGCCTCATACGCACGTAGGCGGTCTTCCCGCGCATCGAGGCTCGTGACCATGACAATGGGCAAATCCTCCGAGGTACGGGTCCGACGAATCCGCCGCGCGACCTCGAAGCCGTCCATGTTCGGCATGTGCGCGTCGGTGAGCAGCAGATCGACCCCGAGGCTGGTCTTGGCGATCGCCTCGAGCCCGTCGGCGGCGATTTCGACATCGTATCCGAACCCCCGCACGAACTCGGCATGCAGCGTCCGAATCATTTCATCGTCGTCGGCGATGAGGATTCTGTAGTTGTACTCGGGCATCCTGATCCGGTGCAGTTCAGTCACGGGGGCACAGGCATCGATCCCCTGGGGGTCTCGCCAAGCTACGCACATGCCCGCGGCGCCGCCAAACCATTTCACAGGACCCCGCCCCGCTTGCCGGGCCGCCGTCCATGCTGCCTCTTCCCGCGTGTCACGAGTCGGCTCACCTCCACATCCAGCGACATGCTCTCTGTCCACACGTCCCATGGTCTGCCCGACCGCCCCGCCGTCCGGGCACTCACGCTGTCCGCTACCTGCCTGTGCCTGCTGTGGAGCCCGTCCTCGGGCGCCGCCCAGTCGGGAGAGCAGCGTCCAGACGCAATCGCCAACTTCGACCTCGCCGCGCGCTGGGCCCCGTACAAGATGCGGGAGATGGTTCACAGCACGACGGTCGAACCTCGCTGGATCGAGGGGAGTGAAAAGTTCTGGTACGAATGGGAGAATGGCGACGGGACGTTCTTCTACATCGTGGATCCGGAGCAGGGCTCGAGAAACCAGCTCTTCGACAACGACGTGATGGCAGCGGAGCTCACGCGCATCACCCGTGATCCGTGGGACGGCCAGCACCTGCCGATCACGAACATCCGCTTTATCGACGACGACACGTTCCAGTTCGACGTCGAGTCGTCGCAGGACGAGGAGGTCGAAGCCGAAACGGACGAGGACGAAGAGCAGCAGCAGGAGGGGGAGCGTGATCGACCCCGCACGCAGAAGCGCATGCATCACTTCGAGTTCACCGTGTCCACACAGGCCCTGCGCGAACTCGAGGACTACGAGGAGCCCGACGACCACCCCGCGTGGGCCAGCGTGTCCCCGGACGGGCAGACCGTGGTCTTCGCGAGGAACTACAACCTCTGGATGATGTCGGGCTCCGATTACGCGCAGATCCTCGATGCACGCCGTGGCAAGGACGGGGACGAGGCCGAAGAAGCGGAGAACGAGGTCGACGTCGAGGAGATTCAGCTCACCTCGGACGGCGAGGAGTACTACAGCTACGAGGCGAACGGAACGGGACGGGGAGAGACCAACATCTCGCGTGAAGAGAACATGGACGACAGGAAGCGCGCGAGCCTCACATGGTCTCAGGATTCACGCCGCTTCGCCCTCGTGCGTACCGACTACCGCGAGGTGGGCAAATTGTGGGTCGTCCATACGACAGGTAACAACCGACCGGAACTCGAGACGTATGCGTACGAGATGCCCGGTGAGGACCACGTCGACCAGCACGAGATCGTGGTCTACGACGTCCAGAACCGGAGCCAGCTCACCGTCGCGGACGAACGCGAGACCGACCCGGACCTGAGCATCGTCAACGCCGAGCAGTTCTTCTACCAGGACTCCGACGAGCCCCGCACGCAGCAGTGGGTCTCGGAGAACTCCGACGAGCTGTACTACCTCCGCATCTCACGGGACCGGCATCGCGCGTCGCTCAGCGTGGCCAACACCGCGACGGGTGAGTTCCGGGACCTCTTCGTGGACAGCCTCAACACCTACATGGAGACCCGGCAACCGCACCGCCTCGAGGACGGCAGCTGGCTCTGGTGGTCGGAGCAGGACGGCTGGGCCCACATCTACCGATACGCCGCGGACGGCAGCCTGCGGAACCGCGTCACGTCCGGGCCGTGGCACGTGGACGGCATCGTTGGCGTCGATGAGCAGCGCGGCTACGTGTTCCTGACCGGCCAGGGTCGGGAGTCGGGTGAGGACCCGTACTACCAGCATCTCTATCGCGTGAACCTGGACGGCTCGGGCCTCACGCTGTTGAATCCCGGTGACTACGATCACCGGTTCGCGATGGGAGAGTCTCGGCGCTTCTTCGTCGACAGCTACGCGCGTGTGAACACCACGCCAGCGTCGGCCCTCTTCAACGCCCAGGGCACGAAGATTCTCGACCTCGAGGTCGCCGACTTCTCCGCCCTCGAGGATGCGGGATACGCATTCCCCGAGCCATTCGTAGCGGAAGCAGCCGATGGCGTCACGGACATCTACGGCGTCATGTACAAGCCGTACGACTTCGACCCCGAGAAGAGCTATCCCATCGTCGCGTACGTATACCCGGGTCCGCAGACGGAGTCGGTCTCGAAGTTCTGGTCCACCAACCCGTACGAGCAGGGACTCGCCCAGTTCGGCGTCATCGTCGTCACGCTCGGCAACCGGGGCGGGAATCCGGACCGGTCGAAGTGGTACCACAACTACGGGTACGGGGATCTGCGAGATTACGGCCTCGCGGACAAGAAGGCCGTCATCGAGCAACTCGGCGACCGGCACGACTTCATCGACCTTGACCGCATCGGCATCTATGGACACTCGGGCGGTGGCTTCATGTCGACCGCCGCGATGCTGGTCTACCCGGACTTCTTCAAGGTCGCCGTCTCGTCATCGGGCAATCACAACAACGACGTCTACAACCGTTGGTGGTCCGAGACGCACCACGGTGTGAAAGAGGTCGTCGACGACGAGGGCAACGTCTCCTTCGAATACGATATCGAGAAGAACTCCGACCTCGCCGCAAACCTGAAAGGACACCTGCTTCTCACCACCGGCAACATCGACAACAACGTCCATCACGCGGGAACTCATCGAATGGCGGAGGCGTTGATTCGTGCCAACAAGCGGTTCGACTACTTCGTCTTCCCGGGCCAGCGTCACGGCTACGGCAACATGGGCGACTACTGGTTCTGGCTGCGGGCCGAGTACTTCGTTGAACATCTCCTTGGAGCCACGGTCGATATGGCGGACATCATCCCGCTGCAGGTCGAACAGCCCAAGACGAGGTAGTCCCGATGGCGTTCCGGCCCCCAGCGTTTCTCGCCGCGATCGTGTTCGCGGCTTCAGCGGGGCCGGTATCGGCGTGGCAGTTCCCGTCGAACATGGAGATCATCGAGTCGTTCGACATCGCCATGGAGGTCGAGGGGGATGGCTCGATGCTCGTCACGGAGCGCATCACCGTGCGTGCGCTGGGGAACCAGATCAAACGGGGGATCTTCAGGGACTTCCCCACGACGTTCCCACGTCGCTTCAACCTCGGTCGGATCGAGGCGCCGTTCGAGGTCGTCTCGGTCACTCGAGACGGTGTGCCCGAGGCCTTCAGAGTCGAGGGAATCGGAGAGGGCTTCGGCCGCGGTGGCGTTCGGGTCCGGATCGGTCGGGGGAGCGTAATCCTCGAGCCGGGCACCTACGTGTACGAGATCACGTACTGGACCGACCGGTGGGTACGATTCGGTGGTGAGCAGGATCAGATCTATTGGAATGCGACCGGGAACGGCTGGTCCTTCCCGATCGCCTCGGCAAGCGCCTCGGTCCGCGTCGACGGCCTCACCGCGACACCCACGCTGGAGTCATGGACCGGCCCGGAAGGAGCAACCGGGATGCAGGCCAGCGGTTCATGGGACGCGTCGACGGAGACGGCGTATTTCGAAACGACCGATGCCCTGAGGCCCGGCGAGGGGCTGACGGTGCGCCTGACCTTTCCCGCCGGTCAGCTTCCCGGCCCCTCCGAAGAGACCATGGCCGAGTGGCTCCGTATGGACTTCGGCGGATACATCGACGCGGGGTATCTCGTGCTTCTCGTGGTCGCGTTGTATCTGCTGATGTGGCGCCGGGTCGGGATCGACCCGGCACCGGGGCCGGCCCGGTTGCGAACCGAACCGCCCGAGGGCTATTCGCCTGCAGAGCTCGGCTACATCCAGGACCGGGGATACGAGCAGGAGCAGCTCTCCGCGGCTCTGGTGAATCTGGCGCTCAAGGGAGCCTTGCGGATCACCAGCGACGGGTCCGACTGGACTCTGCACAAGCTCGTCAGCAAGCCGGAGGGGCTGGCCCCGGAGGAGCAGGACCTGTTCAGCCGACTCCTGGGACCGCGGAAGAAGCTCGACCTGGAACGAAGTCGGCATGCGGTCCTGAGCTCCGCGATCAAGGGGTTCCGGCAGTCCCTGCGCAGACGACTCGAGCGAATCTACTTCGAGAACAACAGGAGGTGGTTCTACGGCGGCGTGGCGGTCACCATCGTCGGCTTCGGCGTGCTCGTCATGCGCTGGCGTTACGAGATCAATCCCACGGTCGTCTTCATCGGGGTATGGCTCACGCTGTGGACGATGGGCACGGGCACGCTGGTCGCGCGAGTCCTCCAGACCGTGATGGAGGCGAAACGCGGTCGATCTCCCGTCCTGTATGGAGTCGCGGCCGCCCTCGCGCTCTTCGCTGCCCCCTTCGTCTTCGGCGAGGCGGTCGCCCTCGGGTTCCTGGTGGCGATGGTGCCGACCCACCTCATTCTGGCCGCCGTGGCCCTCGGTTTGATCAACGTCCTCTTCTATCACCTGCTCGAGCGTCCCACCCTGAAGGGTCGCGGCGTTCTCAACGAGCTCGACGGCTTTCGTGCATGGCTTACAGGTGAAGACGGGACCCCGGCCGGCGGCGTCCGATCAGTAGCCGAGTTCGAGCGCCACCTGCCCTATGCCATCGCCCTGGGGCTGGATGACCGCTGGACGGCGGCCTTTTCCGACGTCCTGGAGCCACTCATGGCGAAGCCGCAGGGGGCGGGCCCTTTCCCGTGGTACGACCACCACGATCTTCACGACCGGTCGTTCAGCCCCCGGACCTTCTCGAGTTCCTTGAGCTCTTCCCTCGCCAGCACCCTCAGTTCGAACTCGTCCCCGCCACCGAGTTCAGGCGGTAGCCGCAGTAGCGGCAGCTTCTCCGGCGGAGGGGGAGGCTTTTCCAGCGGAGGGGGAGGCTTCTCCGGCGGCGGTGGCGGCGGTGGGGGGGGTGGCGGCTGGTAGCAGCCGGACCCAATGGGTCGCTACGCCGGGGGCGGATCTCGCCGGATCTCGCCGTGGAGGAGCGCGTCGCGCCGATCACGGAGTCGGGCTCTGATGCGCGCCGACAGGAAGATGCCCGAAACGACCACATATGCTGAGCCCATTCCGAGCATCAGAGCAATCAGGAGCCCGCCCAGCCAGACGGTTACCCCGACCGCCATGATGAAGCCGGGTCTAGGACCGTCCACGCTTCGTCTCGATCGCTCGGGTCAGCACGTCCGCGAGCTGATCACCCGTGAACGGCTTCCGGAGCACGAGCTCACCCCCTACGAGCCCACCCGACTGAATCGGATCGACCTCGACCAAGCCCGTCGTGTATACGACGGCGAGATCGGGTCGCGCCGCGATCAGTCGCTGGGCAACCCGGGCACCCCAGCCGTCCGGCAGGTTGATGTCCATCAAGACCACGTCGATGTCGCCCTCGAACCCGTCGATCACTTCGGCAGCCTCTTCGGCAGATGCCGCACCGATCATGTCGAAGCCCCGCGTGCGCAGGAGACGCCGTACGACGTGGCGAATTCCCTCTTCGTCATCGACAAAGAAGACCACCGGCTTACGCTTGAGTTCTTCGGCCTGCTGGTTCGACACGTGGATCGTCAGTTGCTTCGGGAAAGGTCCGTCGCTCTCTGTACTCTCTCCCGCAACCTATAGTCTGTGGCCCGAGGCTTCCATGGGTTTCACCGTGTTGGTGAGTCGCAGCCTCGCATAACATTGTCCTCATGGTGATCTCTGCCTTCCGAACGTGCGCCATGGTGGCGCTCACGATCCTGGTCCTCGCGCCCGGCGGCGCGGCAGGACAGGACGCCGAACCTGGGAGTGAGCTGCGCGTTTGGCTCGTGACCGCCGGCCCGGGAAGCGCCGTCTGGGAGCGATACGGGCACAACGCGCTACGCGTCCTCGATACGCAGACCGGCTACGACGTCGCGTACAACTGGGGCATCTTCAGCTTCGGGGAGCCCGTGCAGTTCATCGTGCGGTTCCTTCAGGGCCGGATGCTCTACATGATGGCGCCCTTCGACACCCGGGCGATGTTCGCATCGTACGCGAGGGACAACCGTGAGGTGATCCAGCAGGAGCTCGACCTCACGCCGTCGGAAAAGCTGGAGCTCTTCGGCCTCGCTCAGATCAACGCACAGCCCGAGAACCGGGATTACCTCTACCAGTACTTCCTCGATAATTGCTCGACCCGGGTTCGGGACCTTCTCGACATCGTTCTGGGCGGCCAGTTGCGGGCGGCGTTCGGTTCGGAGCCCACGGGCACCAGCTACCGGTGGCATACCCGGCGACTGACCCAGGTGGACCCGCTCATCTACGCAGGCATGGACGCACTGCTCGGGACCCCGACCGACGCGGAGCTCACCGTGTGGGAAGAGATGTTCCTGCCCCTGACGCTACGAGACGCGATCCGTGACTTCGAGGTGCGACGCAACGACGGGTCCGTACGACCACTCGTTCTCGGTGAAGAGATCACTGTTCCCACGACCCGCTCCCCCGAGGAGGCCGCGCCGCCCTCGTGGCTGTTCCGATTCCTTCTGGCCGGCCTCGTCACCGGAGCTCTCTTCGCGTCGCTTTCACTCGCCTCGGTCCGGAAGTCCACATTCGGCCGGCGCCTCGTGCTGAGCGTCGCGGCTGCGTGGTCCGGGTTGTTCGGCGTGCTGGGCCTGATTCTGGTGGGTCTGCTCTTCACGGACCACGCAT
>CALHIO010000112.1 GCA_938030915.1 uncultured Gemmatimonadota bacterium | reverse complement strand
AGCGCTGATCGGGTTTGCAGGACCGCGCGTGATCGAGGAGACCATCAAGCAGGAGTTGCCCGAGGGCTTCCAACGTGCCGAGTTCCTCCAGGAACACGGCATGGTCGACCGCGTCGTGGACCGCCGAGAGTTGAAGGAGATGATCGGCACCATCCTCAGGCATCAGTTCGCAGGATGGAGCGACTGACGGACGACACGTTCGCCGACCCGCTTTCGGGTCGGCTGTTCCCGGTCCTCGCGACTGGGGTCCAATGGGGGCTGGAGCGGACGCAGCGCGCCCTGGCCGCGCTGGGGGACCCTCATCGGGCCTATGCGACGGTCCACGTGGGCGGCACCAACGGGAAGGGCTCCGTCACATCGACCGTCGGCTCTGTGATGCAGCGCGCCGGGCGACGAACCGGGGTCTACACGTCACCCCACCTCTGCTCCATTCGCGAGCGCATGCTCATCGACGGGGCGGCTATCGAAGAGGAGCGTCTCCTCGAGTGGGCGGACGAAGCGACGGCCGCGATCGCCGACAACGGGCTCTCCTTCTTCGAGGCTGTCACCGTTCTCGCGATGTACGCCTTCGCGAAGGAGGGGGTCGAGATGGGGGTGATGGAGGTCGGGCTCGGCGGGCGCCTCGACTCGACAAACGTGATTCAGCCGGAGGTCACGGCGATCACGAATGTCGCGATGGATCACGCCGAGTACCTCGGCAACACCCTCGAGGCGATCGCACGGGAGAAGGCCGGGATCGCCAAGCGGGGTGTGCCTCTGGTCACGGCTGAGTCGGCGCCGGAGATCGTGTCGCTGATGCGCGATCGGGCCGCGGCCGTGCACGCTCCGTTCTTCCATGTCGATGAGGGCGCGATCAGGGACGTCTCGGTGACCCGGGAGGCGACCCAGCTGACGGTGACGTCGCCCGAGTGGGGGGATCTTTCGCTGACTACCCCGCTCGTGGGCCGCCACCAGGCGGTGAATGCGGCGCTGGCGGTGGGCATGCTCGAACGGTTGAACGAGGCGTGGCGACCGACACGAGACGTCGTGCTCGAGGGGATCGCGTCGGTCGTTCATCCCGGCCGTGACGAGATTCGAGTGATCGATGGGTGCACGTTCCTCTTCGACGTGGCGCACAACACGGCCGGGGTGGTATCGCTCGTCGACACGATCGATCGACTCGAACTCCCCAGGCCTCTCGTCGCGCTTGTCGGGGTACTCGGCGACAAGGACTGGCGGTCGATGCTGCCCCCTCTCCTCTCCCGGTCGGACGCGGCGTACCTGACCCGACCGCCGACCGCGCCGCTCGATCGACAGTGGGATCCCATGGCAGCGGCCGATCTCGTGGATTCGATCACCCTCGTGCGGGTGGTCCCCGATTTCGCCGAGGCGCTCGAGCGGGCGCGCGGGAGGGCGGGTGGGGGGACAGTCGTCGTGACCGGATCGGCGCATTCGGTGGGGCCGGCCATGACTCTGCTGGGGCTGGACCCTCTCGCCGGTCAGGGTAGATTGCCCGGCTGACGGAGCCTCCCGTCCAAACCCCGACGTTCGACTCTCCGTGGCCTCTCAGGAATTCGCCAAACTCCCCGGTTTTCGGGACTTCCCTCCCGAGGACTTCGCTCGACGCGCACACATTCAGGGTGCGTGGCGTCGCGTCGCGTGCCGGTACGGATTCCAGGAGTACGACGGTCCGCCGCTCGAGTCGCTGGACCTGTATGTCGAGAAGAGCGGTGAAGAGATCGTGGGCCAGCTCTACAACTTCGTAGACAAGGGTGAACGGGCCGTCGCGCTTCGTCCGGAAATGACACCGTCTCTGGCGCGGATTCTGGCCGAGCGCAGTCGAGGTCTGAGCAAGCCCATTCGCTGGTTCTCCATGCCCCAGCTCTTTCGCTACGAGCGCGCGCAGCGCGGTCGGCTCCGAGAGCACTTCCAGTGGAACGTGGACATCGTCGGGGAAGCCGGTGTCGCGGCGGATGTCGAGGTCGTGGCTGTGGCGATCGACGGGTTGCGTGAGCTGGGGCTCACGGCCGACGACTTCGCGGCCCGCGTGTCCGATCGACGGCTCCTTACCGCGCTGCTTCGGGTCGTCGGGGTCGAGGAAGAGAAGCTTGGAGTCGCGTATTCCGTGATCGACAAGATCGAACGACTCCCCGCCGAGAAGGCGGACGCGCTCTTCACCGACGAGGTCGGCTTGAGCAGCGGTCAGATCAGTACGCTGAGAGAGACGCTGAGCGCGACGAGCCTCGATGAGCTGGCTCGGGACTTCAGCGACCATCAGGACGTCGCGACCGAGCTCGCTCGCCTCCGCGAGTACGTCTCGATGCTCGAGGCGATGGGCCTGGGAGACTTCGTGCAACTGGACCTGAGAATCGTGCGGGGGCTCGCGTACTACACGGGAATCGTCTTCGAGCTCTTCGATCGGAAGGGCGAGCTGCGCGCCATCTGCGGGGGTGGACGGTACGACCGATTGCTCGAATTGGTCGGCGGGGATCCTCTTCCTGCGGTCGGCTTCGGCATGGGCGACGTCGTGCTCGGCGAGTTACTCGCCGACCGCGGGCTCGTGCCGGAGTACAAGCGGACGCTCGACTTCTACATCATACCGGTGACCACCGCCGAGCGACCCGTGGCTCTGAAGCTCGCGCACGACCTTCGCGAGCGGGGACACTCCGTGGCGTACGGGCTGAAGGAGCAGGGCGTTGGCAAGCAGATGAAGGCGGCGTCCCGTGAGGGAGCGAAGACGGTGCTCGTGCTCGGCCCCGACGAGTTGGCCAAGGGGGTCGTCGTCGTTCGTGACATGAGTTCCGGTGAACAGCAGGAGACCCCGATCGGGGACCTCGCGTGAGCCGGCGCAGGACGCAGGGCCGATCGAAGCCCCGGTCGAAACCCAGTGCCAAGCTGAACCGTGCGGACCGTGAGGCGGCCGAGCGAGCTCACGAGGTGACCCAGCGGGCCATCCGGCGGTTGGACCTCCTCGAGTGGGTGGTCTGGGGAGCGGGCGCGCTGATGGCGATGGCGGCGGGGGCCGGCGTGGCGTGGGTGATGGGTGCCGCGGTCGGGTGGAGCTTCCGACCGACGTGGATCGTGGCGTCGATGCTCCTCTTCGTGATCCCGGGCGCCGCCGCGATCATCCAGATTCGAAAAGACGAGCGGGCCGATTCGACCCGACAGAAGAACCGGACTTCCGACGATGGCTGACGACAAGAAACTGACTCCACGCGGCGAAGACTTCGCCTCCTGGTACAACGAGTTGGTACAGCGAGCGGAGCTCGCCGACTACTCACCCGTCCGTGGCAGCATGGTGATTCGGCCGTGGGGCTACGGTATCTGGGAGAACATGCAGCGTGCCCTGGACGACATGTTCAAGGAGACCGGGCACGAGAACGCGTATTTCCCCCTGTTGATTCCGATGTCCTTCATCGAGAAGGAAAAGGAGCACGTCGAGGGCTTCGCTCCGGAACTCGCGGTGGTGACGCAGGCGGGTGGCAAAGAGCTCGAGGAGCCGTACGTCATTCGTCCGACGTCCGAAACGATCATCTACTCGATGTACGCCAAGTGGGTGCAGAGCTATCGAGACCTGCCGATCCTCATGAACCAGTGGGCGAACGTGATGCGCTGGGAGATGCGGACGCGCCTCTTCCTCCGGACGTCCGAGTTCCTCTGGCAGGAAGGGCACACCGCGCATGCGACAGCCGAAGAGGCGGAAGAAGAAACCCTCATGATTCTGGGCGTCTACCGGACGTTCATGGAGGACTGGATCGGGATGCCGCCTATCACCGGTCTGAAGTCGGAATCCGAGAAGTTCGCCGGGGCCGTGCGCAGCTATTCGTGCGAGGCTCTCATGCAGGACAACAAGGCCCTTCAGGCAGGCACGTCGCACTTCCTCGGTCAGAACTTCGCCCGGCAGTTCGACCTGAAGTTCCAGTCCGAGGAGGGCCATGAAGAGTACGCGTGGAACACGTCCTGGGGTGTGTCCACCCGACTGATCGGTGGGCTGGTGATGACGCACGGCGATGACAACGGACTGATCGTGCCGCCGCGCCTCGCGCCGGTTCAGGTCGTGATCGTGCCGATCCTGAAGGGGGACAATCCGAGCGCCGTGCTCGAAAAGGTCGACGAGATCGCGGGCCGCCTCAAAGCGGCCGGCGTGCGCGTGAAGGTCGACGCACGGGATAACCTGTCGCCCGGTGCGAAGTACTACGAGTGGGAGCGGAAGGGTGTCCCGTTCCGTCTCGAGATTGGACCGAAGGATCTCGAGAAGGGGTCCGTCGCGCTCGCGCGTCGCGTTGTGCCCGAGGGGGAAAAACGGAAGACGTTCGTGCCGGAAGACCAGGCGGTCGCGGACATGCCTGAGTTGCTCGAGACCTTTCAGTTCGAGTTGCGCGACGCGGCGAAAGCGCGTCGCGAGGCGAACACGGTGCGCGGTGTGAAGACTCTCGACGAACTCCAGGACGCGCTCGACGGGGGCGCCGGCTTCGTCTTCACCGGGTGGAATGGAGATCCCGGCGTGGAGGAGGCCGTGAAGGAGCGGACCAAGGCGACGATTCGCTGCCTCCCCGGTGAGGAGTTCCGTTCCGCGGACGCGCCGTCCAGGTGTGTCTCCGGTTCGGGTGACTCGGTGACGGAGGTGGCTTGGGCACGAGCGTATTGACCCAGCCGTTTCCGCGCGTCGAGGGACGCGTCGTCTGCGGTGAGGTGCCACTCGAGGACCTCGCCACGGAATACGGTACGCCTCTGTATGTCTATGATCTCGGCTGGATCCGGGGTCGAGTCGCCGCCTTCCGGGAGGCGTTCGAGGGGGCCGGTCCTCTGCTCGCCTACTCGGTCAAGGCGAACGGAAACCTTACGCTGCTCCGTGAGCTTCGGGCGCTCGGTTGCGGTGCCGACATCACGAGCGGAGGCGAGCTGTACCGCGCCGTGTCCGCGGGCATCGACGGTTCGGAGATCGTCTTTGCCGGGGTCGGAAAATCGGAGGCCGAGATCGCGTTCGCACTCGATGAGGGCATCTATGCCTTCAACGTCGAGAGCCGATCCGAGCTCGAACGGATCGATCGGGTAGCCACGGAGAAGGGTATGACGGCCCGGTTCGGGATCCGGGTCAATCCGAACGTGCTCGCCTCCACCCCTCACCAGTACACGGCGACCGGGCATTCCGAGACCAAGTTCGGCGTGCCGTGGGAGGAAACACGCGCGCTCTATCGCTGGGCACTCGGTCGCGACGCGCTCGATCCGATCGGGATCGACGTGCACATCGGGTCCCAGATCGTGGACACCGAGCCGTACGTTCAGGCACTCGATCGAGTGCTCGGGGTCGTCACCGAGCTTCGGCAGGAGGGGGTGCCGCTCGAGTACCTCGACATCGGTGGCGGTTTCGGGATCAGCTACGGGCACGGACCCGCCCTCGATCTCGAGTCATTGGCTGCGCAGATCGTCCCGCGCGTGGTGGACGCGGGCCTTCGTCTCGTCCTCGAACCGGGCCGCTCTCTCGTGGGTGAGGCGGGGGCCTTCCTCACCCGAGTGCAGTACGTGAAGTCGGGCGGACCCAAGACGTTCGTCATCGTCGACGGCGGGATGAGCGAACTCATCCGGCCGAGTCATTACGGCGGGTATCATGCCATCGAGCCCGCGGGGCCCATCGGGGATCGCGAGGCGACGACGGTGGATGTCGTCGGTCCGATCTGCGAAACCGGCGACTTTCTCGCGCTGGATCGTCCGATCCCGGAGCCGCGCGAAGGGGAACTCCTCGCCGTGCGCACGTCGGGTGCGTACGGTTTCTCGATGGCTTCGAACTACAATGGGCGCCTGCGTCCGGCGGAGGTGCTGGTCGACGGCGCCGAGGTCCGGCTCGTTCGGCGCAGAGAGACCTACCAGGACCTCATCCGAGGGGAAGCATGAGTCACGAGCACGATCGCGTTCTGATTCTCGACTTCGGCTCCCAGTTCACGCAACTCATTGCCCGCCGAATCCGGGAAGAGCGCGTGTACTGCGAGATCCATCCTCCCACGCGCTCCCTCGAGTGGATCCAGGAGTGGAATCCTGCTGCCGTGATCCTCTCTGGTGGCCCCAATTCGGTGTACGATGAGGACGTACCGAAGACCGATCCGGCTCTTCTCGAATCTGGATTGCCGATTCTCGGGATCTGCTACGGCATGCAGCTCATCGCCCAGATCGAAGGCGCGGACGTCGCCCATGGGCACCGGGAGTACGGGAGAGCCGAGCTGACGGTACGGACCACCGGCGGCCTCTTCGCGGGGTTCGACCCCGGCAGCGAGACCACGGTCTGGTGCTCGCATGGTGACCACGTGGATGACCCGCCGGAGGGGTACGAGCGGGTCGCGTCCACCGAGACGCTTCCGACGGCCGCCTTCCGCGCCGTCGACGGCCGACGCATCTGGGGGGTGCAATTCCACCCCGAGGTAGCCCACACGAGCCGCGGGGACGACATCATCTCGAATTTTCTCTTCGAGGTCGCCGGTGTCGCGCCCACCTGGACGCCAGGAGCCTTCGTCGAGGACACCATCGAGAAGATCCGGGAGCAGATCGGCGTTGGTACTGCGGTGTGCGGACTGTCCGGGGGCGTGGATTCCTCTGTCGCTGCTCTTCTCGTACATCGGGCGATCGGCGATCGACTGACGTGCATCTTCGTCGACCACGGCCTGCTCCGTAAGGATGAGCGGCAGCAAGTAGAGACCATGTTCCGTTCTCATTACGACATGAAGCTCGTCGTCGAGGATGCCTCGGAGCTGTTCCTCGGGGATCTCGAGGGCGTCACGGACCCGGAGGCCAAGCGAAAGGCCATCGGAAAGCGCTTCATCGAGGTCTTCGACGAGACCGCGCGCCGGGAGGGGACCGGCGCGACCTTCCTGGTTCAGGGAACGCTTTACCCGGACGTGATCGAATCGGTCTCCGCGGGAGGCCCCTCCGTCACGATCAAGTCGCACCACAACGTGGGTGGACTGCCCGAGGACGTTCCCTTCGACCTGGTCGAACCGCTGCGCGAGCTCTTCAAGGACGAAGTCCGTGCCGTCGGTCGAGAATTGGGACTGCCCAACCACTTCGTCGGGCGGCATCCATTCCCGGGGCCGGGGCTCGCGATTCGCATCCTCGGCGACATCACCCGCGAACGTCTCGATACACTCCGCGAGGCCGATGCCATCTATCTCGAAGAGATCCGGGCCGCCGATCTCTACGACTCGATCTGGCAGGCGTTCGCGGTCCTTCTTCCGGTGCAGTCCGTCGGGGTGATGGGTGACGCCCGGACGTACGAGAACGTTCTCGCGCTGCGAGCCGTGACGTCACGTGACGGGATGACCGCGGACTGGTTCCCATTCCCGCACGACGTATTGGGGCGCATCTCCACCCGGATCATCAACGAGGTGAGGGGCGTGAACCGGGTGACGTACGACGTGAGCTCGAAGCCGCCCGCGACGATCGAGTGGGAGTAGGCTCAGACGCGCCGACTCTACCCGACCTCGAGAGGATCCGGGCCGTCGCTGCCGACTGCTGCCCGTTGCTACTCCGGCGTCACGACGTGGGAGCGATCGCGTCGGCCTCGATCTCGATGAGCATGTCCGGGTGAATGAGAGCCCGAACCTCGACCATCGTCGTCGTCGGTGGGTGATCCCCGAAGATCTCCGCGTGCGCGCGTCCGTAGTCCTTCCAGCGCGAAATGTCGGTGACGAGCATGCGGGTGCGCGTCACGTGTTCGAAGCCGGCACCGAGCTCGTCGAGGGCCGTCTTCATGATCTCGAAACAGCGAATCGCCTGAGCGTACCCGTCACCCGGCATGTGCACCGTCCCATCCGGGTTGACCGGCGCAGTACCGGTGACGAAGATCCGGTCATCCGCGCGAAGGGCACGGCAGTACCCGACGTCGGTCTCCCATGGAGCGCCGCTGAACACGCGTTGGAACGACATGTGCTGCCCCCTGATCCGGTGTGAGGTAGGGACGATATCACGAACCGCTCGGAGGACTCCAGTGCGCCCGTCCATTTGTCTTGTTACGGTCGGCCTCGTCGCGTCCGCGATCGGCCCGGCGTCCATCATGGCTCAGACCGCGTGGGACGCTCCTCCGCTGATCAGTCATGTCGCGCCGGCCGGCGTCAGCCTCTTCCTCGTGAGCCCCGCGGGAGGTGATCTGGGTGGGCTGGTGACGTTCCGGCACGAAGCCGGACCGGTCGGCCTCGGGTACCGGCTCTCCCTCACTGACGAGAACGCGA
Source organism: uncultured Gemmatimonadota bacterium (assembly GCA_938030915.1). Taxonomy (GTDB): domain Bacteria; phylum Gemmatimonadota; class Gemmatimonadetes; order Longimicrobiales; family Gaopeijiaceae; genus UBA2589. The sequence continues at coordinate 8,910 of CALHIO010000112.1, read as the reverse complement.
GTGACGATCTCGCGGTCGCTGCCGGCGTGGATATCTCCGGCTTCCTCGCGCGCGGTGTCGAAGACTCACCGCTAGATGTCATGTGGTGGTCGGGAGCCGGGCTGGGGTGGGGCGAGAACACGATCATCTCGCTTCCCCTGGGCGCGCTCGTCGGCTGGAGCGGGCAGGGGGGCGACGTCATCCTGAGCCCGTACGGCGGGGGGCACCTGGTCATGGACATTTCGGATATCGAAGGAGACAACGTCAGTCTCGGCGGAGCCTTCGACTTCGGTCTGGACGTCGTCCTCTCATCCGGGTGGCTCGTGCGTTTCGGTGGCTCGGTCGGCGACCGGGACGCTCTCGCGATCGGGGTCAAGATCGACACCTGATCGGATGGGGCCGGCTTACGTGGGGGTCAGTTGGCCTCGTCGCCGCGATCCATGAGCAACTCGACGTCGTTCCACACGTCGCGCATGAATTCGAGTTCTTCCGCGTGCACGTCCGCGAAGATCATGAGGTCCTCTTCCGTCACCCCGAATCCGTCGAGGATCGAGTCGCGAACCGTGAAGGCGATCCGGCCGCTGTCGGTCTCGACCGCTGCGATCCGGAGATTGGCGTAGGCCTGCACGAAGGTGTCCCGCTCGATCGTCTCGGGGAGTGCATCGCCCCCACAGGACGCAAGCGCGAGGGTCACCGAGGCAACGGCGATGTGGTAGCTTCGAGTGAGCATGGCGGTGGAGCGAGTCGGGCGAGGGCCGGGTATGCGGAGAGTACTCCTGCGGGACTCGACGGGGTCCGGCGGATGACGAAGAAGTTCGGCGTGCGCGCGCCGAAGACCAAGAGGAGTCGAGGTCGATGAACGTTCGGATGTCCGGGGCGATGGCCCTGCTCCTTCTGGCGGCGGCGTGCGCCGTGAACCCCGCCACGGGCCGACGCGAGCTCATGTTGGTCAGCGAGCAGCAGGAGATCGCTCTCGGACGGGAGTCCGATCCGGCGATCACCGCGCAGTTCGGACTCGTCGACGACCCCGAGCTCCAGGCGTACGTCTCCGACCTCGGAGTACGACTCGCCGGTGTGAGTGAGCGGCCGGATCTGCCATGGTCGTTCAAGGTGGTGGACGATCCGCTCGTGAACGCCTTCGCCCTTCCAGGGGGCTTCATCTACGTCACGCGCGGTATCCTCGCTCACTTCGACTCGGAGGCGGAGCTCGCCGGCGTGTTGGGGCATGAAGTCGGGCATGTTACGGCTCGTCACGGGGCGAGCCAGATGAGCCGGCAGCAGCTTCAGCAGATCGGTCTCGTCGCGGGGATGGTCGTGTCGGAAACGTTCCGCGAGTACAGCGGGCTCGCCGCGACCGGGCTCCAGCTGATGAATCTCTCCTACTCCAGAGACGACGAGTCACAGTCCGATCGGCTGGGCCTGCGATACATCTCCCGTCTCGACTACGACGCCGACGCGATGATCGGAGTGTTCGAGATGCTGGCGACCGCCGGTGGCGGCAGCGGGCAGGGCCGGCTCCCGGAGTGGCAGCTCACCCACCCGTATCCCGAGACACGGAGCGAGGACATGCGGGCTGAGATCGCCCGCACGGGTGCTGCGCGGGATGGACTCGTCGAGCGTGATCGGTACCTCGACATGCTGCACGGGATGGTATTCGGACAGAATCCGCGTGACGGGTATTTCGAGGGTGAGCGATTCCTCCACCCCGAACTGGCCTTCGAGGTCACGTTTCCGTCCGGGTGGTCGACCGTGAATCAGCGAGATCAGGTCGGAGCGGTGTCGTCGGAGGAGGATGCGATCGTGGTGCTGACCGTCGCGTCAGACATCGCGACGCCGTCGGCCGGGCTCCGCGACTTCCTGTCGCAGCAGGGCATCACGAGCGGTGGCGTCTCGGAGTCCGAAACGAACGGCGTCACCACGGCGCGGGCGACCTTTCGGGCCGAGACCGAGAATGGGGCCGTCGAGGGTGAGGTCGCCTTCCTCAGCCACGACGGGGTCACGTACCGGATGCTCGGGTACGCCGCCGCAGCGCGGTGGAGTGCCCGTCGAGCGGCGGTGGCGAGCACCGTGTCCAGCTTCGCGCCTGTCACCGACCCGACCGTGCTCGGCGTTCAGCCGATGCAGCTCCGGATCGTAACGCTCCCCGAGGCGATGTCGCTGAACAGCTTCGTTCGTTCCAACCCCCAGGGGGTGGACGTGGACGAGCTCGCCCGGTTGAACCGGGTATCCCCGGGGGAGGTGATCCCTGCCGGTACGCGGATCAAGGCCGTGGAGGGCATCCGCCGCTGAGCCGCATGCGGGATCCGTCACTGGATTCGGTCCGGGGCGTCGGCGTGGCCCGGATCTTGACCTTATAAAGGGTCAGACGATGCGAGCGCTGCCGTTTTGGCAGCTTTTCGCGAGTGACCATCCGATTCCGGACGAAATGATATGCTGAGCGCCGACAAACTGACGGTGAAGGCGGCCGAAGCCCTGCAGGGAGCGGTGGCGGAGGCGCGCCGACGGGGCAATGCCGAGATCCATGGCGTGCACCTCCTGCACGCCCTGCTGAACCAGGAGGAAGGGATTGTCGTGCCCATTCTCCAGAAGCTGGAAGTCCCCGTCCCTCTCGTTCGCTCGAGAGCGAGTGAAGCGCTGGACTCCATGGCGCGCGTCGAGGGCGGAGCCGATGCGAATCTGTCACGTGACCTGCGCAAGGCGCTCGACAACGCGGCGGACGTCTCTCAGGAACTGGGCGACGAGTTCATCTCGACCGAGCACCTGCTGCTCGGCCTGACCGGCGAGAAGAACGACGCGGGTCGCATCCTGCGAGATGCTGGTGCGACCCTCTCTGCCGTCCGCGAGGCGCTGGAATCGGTCCGTGGATCCCACCGGGTGATGGACGATACGCCTGAAGACAGCTATCGAGCTCTGGCTCGATTCTCGCGCGATCTCACCGAGCAGGCCCGGCGCGGGAAGCTCGATCCGGTGATCGGCCGGGACGAAGAGATCCGTCGCGTGATCAAGGTTCTGGCCCGTCGTACCAAGAACAATCCGGTCCTGATCGGTGAGCCCGGCGTCGGAAAGACGGCGATCGTCGAGGGCCTCGCCCAGCGCATGGTCGAGGGCGACGTCCCGACGTCGCTGGCCGACAAGAAGCTCCTCGAGCTCGATATCGGTTCGATGCTCGCCGGGGCCAAGTACCGGGGTGAGTTCGAGGAGCGGCTCAAGGCCGTGCTCAAGGAGATCACCGAGGCCGAGGGTCGATACGTCGTCTTCATCGACGAGATGCACACCGTCGTGGGTGCCGGCGGAGGTGAGGGGGCGGTCGACGCTGGAAACATGCTCAAGCCTGCGCTCGCTCGTGGGGAACTCCGGATGGTCGGGGCCACGACGCTAGACGAGTATCGTAAGCATATCGAGAAGGATCCGGCGCTCGAGCGGCGATTCCAGCCGGTGTTCGTCGCGCCGCCCTCGGTCGAGGATGCGGTGGCCATTCTGCGCGGACTGAAGGAGCGGTATGAGGTCCATCACGGCGTTCGTATCACCGACGATGCCATTATCGCGGCAGCGAAGCTTTCCGATCGGTACATCGGGGGACGTTTCCTGCCCGATAAGGCGATCGATCTGATCGACGAGGCGTCGAGCCGGCTGAGAATCGAGATCGATTCACTGCCGCAGGAGATCGACGAGGTCGAGCGTCGCATCATCCAGCTCGAGATCGAGCGTCAGGCGCTTCAGAATGAGACCGAGGGTGCCGCTGGCGAGCGGAAGAAAGCCATCGAGTCCGAGCTCGCTGAACTTCGCGAGAAGAGTCAGGGGATGAAGGCGCGCTGGCAGGCGGAGAAGGATGTGATCGAAGAGATCCAGGCTCTCCGGACGAAGGTCGAGGAGCTCCGTGTGGAGGCCGACCGTGCGACGCGTACCGGTGATCTGAACCGGTCGGCCGAGATCAACTACGGAGAAATCCCGCAGGCGGAGGAGTCCATCGAGAACGCTGCGGCGCGTCTGGCCGAGCTTCAGAAGGAGCACAAATACCTGAAGGAGGAGGTCGAGCCGGACGATATCGCGGCCGTCGTGGGTGAGTGGACCGGGATTCCCGTCACCCGGCTCATGGAGTCCGAGCGGCAGCGGCTCACGCAACTCGAGGAGCATCTGGGTGAGCGCGTGATCGGCCAGGGCGAAGCGATCGTCGCCGTGTCGAATGCCGTTCGGCGGTCGAGAGCCGGGCTTCAGGACCCGAATCGGCCGGTCGGCTCGTTCATCTTCCTCGGCCCGACCGGCGTGGGGAAGACGGAGACGGCGAAGGCGCTCGCGGAATTCATTTTCGACGACGAGCGTGCACTCGTGCGCATCGACATGTCCGAGTACATGGAGAAGCACGCGGTCGCGCGCCTGATCGGAGCGCCCCCGGGGTATGTCGGATATGACGAAGGTGGCCAGTTGACCGAGGCAGTGCGACGCCGTCCACACGCGGTCGTTCTCTTCGACGAAATCGAGAAGGCTCACCCGGAGGTGTTCAACGTTCTTCTCCAGATCCTCGATGATGGTCGGCTGACGGACGCTCAGGGCCGAACCGTCGATTTCCGGAACGTGATCGTCCTCATGACCTCCAACATCGGCAGCCAGGACATTCTGGAGGCGGGCCGGGAAGGGGCGTGGGATAGGGTGGAGGACCAGGTCCTGGGTCAGCTGCACCGCCATTTCCGACCCGAGTTTCTCAACCGGGTCGACGACATCGTGGTCTTCCGCCCGCTCGCGCAGGAGGAGTTGCGCCGGATCGTCGACATCCAGCTGGCTCGGGTGGGAAGGCTGGCGTTCGACGTCGGGGTCGAGTTGGACGTTTCGAATGAGGCGAAAGTCTTTCTCGCCGAAGCCGGGTTCGATCCCGTGTTCGGTGCGCGGCCGCTCAAGCGCGCGATTCAGCGTTCTCTGCAGGACCCCCTCGCCATGCTTCTGCTGGACGAGGAGGTCGCCGAGGGTACGACGGTGCATGTGCGTGTCGATGAGGACCGTTCGGCCCTGACGTTCGATGTCGTTCCGCCTGCGCAGCTCACGCCGACGGAACGCTCGGTTGCAGCGGATGCGTAGGGGATTGGCGGGCCCGGCCACCGCCGGGCCCGCACACTCGAAGGAAGACCGAAGAAAAGACTTTCACGTGGGACGTCATTTGAAGAGATTCGAACGACGCGTCCGCTGGACCATCACAAGGACCCCGATGACTGAACTGAGGAAGATCGCCTTCGTGATCGTCGCCCTCGCGGCACCGACCGCGTGCACGACAGTCGTCATGGAGGCTCCTCTCGGCGCCCAGATCGGAGCACAGCTTTCCGTCGAGCGGTTCCTCTCCGCCGCCAATCAGCACGACGTTCGGGCGATGGGCCGCATCTTCGGCACGTCCGACGGCTCGGCGATGGAAACGGGTGGCACCCTCGGATGCGCCTTCAAAAAGATCGGCAGCTGGTTCGGTGGCTTGCCGTGTGTCAAGAAGGAGCATGTCGAGATCCGGATGGATGCGATCGCGTCGATCCTCGAGCACCGGGACTACCGGATCACGGGCGAGTCACGGGTCGCCGGTCGAACGGTCCCGGCCACGCGGATCATGGTCGATCTCACGACACCCGACGGCACGGCCGCGAGAGACGTTCCCTTCGTGGTGGTGCAGACGGATGATGGTCGTTGGCTCGTCGAGCAGGTGGACCTTCAGGCGGTGATGGCCGCCCGCTGATCGGGCTCTCGGGCGCTCAGTCCGTGTGCTGCACCAGCTCTGTGAGGATCCCCGCGGTGCTCCTGGGGTGCAGAAACGCGACGAGGTGCCCGTTCGCCCCGAGGCGGGGTTCCTCGTCGATCAGGTGTACGCCTGCGGCGGCGAGCCGGGACAGCTCGGTCGAGATGTCGTCCGTGCGGTAGGCAATGTGATGGAGGCCCTGGCCCCGGCGTTCGAGAAAGCGACCGACCGTGGTATCGGGTGAGAGAGGCTCGAGCAGTTCGATGGAGCCGACAAAGGCGACTCGAACACCCTGGGCCTCGAGAGTTTCGGGTGGGGAACAGACCTCGCCCGAGATGAGTTCGAAGAGGCTGGCGCTATCTTCGATGGAGTGAACGGCGATCGCGACGTGATCGAGCGGGTTCGTCGACGGAGAATACATCATGGAACGGCCTGAACCGGGGGTTTCGGAACGGGTCAGCGGGTGACGGCCGGATCGTACGGTGCACCCGGACACGCTACAAGGAGAGCCGATATGGCAAGCGATGTGGTCAACGACATCACGGATCAGAACTTCGCCGAAGAGATCGAGAGCGGCGGTGGGCTGTACATGGTCGACTTCTGGGCCGAATGGTGTGGCCCGTGCCGGATGATCGCACCGGCGGTCGACGAACTCGCGAGCGAGTATCAGGAGAAAGGCCTGAAGGTCGGTAAGCTGAACGTCGACCATAATCCTTCGACGTCCGCACGCTTCGGCGTCCGGTCGATCCCGGCGGTCCTCTTCTTCAAGGATGGGGAGCTGGTCGATCAGGTTATCGGTGCCGGTCCAAAGGCGATGTACGAGAACAAGGTCCTCGAGCACCTCTAGGATCGGATGCGATCGGAGCGGTTCGCTCGCTCCGCCCGGGGTCGGTGGATTCGTCCACCGACCCCATTCGCATAGAGCCGCGGCGCTATCTTTTCGCGTGGCTACTCTCTACCTCGTCAGCACCCCGATCGGGAATCTGGACGACCTCTCGCCGCGCGCGGCGGAGGTGCTCCGGACCGTGCCGCGCATTCTGGCCGAGGACACCCGTCGCTCGCGCGTGCTCGCCGACCGAGTGGGGTCGGAGTCGGCGCTCGTCTCGGTCCACGAGCACAATGAGCGCGGTCGGGCGGAGCAGATCGTGGGCTGGCTCGACGGGGGCGAGGACCTTGCACTCGTGACCGACGCCGGTACGCCCCTCGTCTCGGATCCCGGAGAGCGTGTGGTCGATGCCGTGGTGGCGGCGGGGCACGCGGTCACACCGATCCCGGGGCCGAGTGCACCGCTCGCTGCGCTGGTCGCATCGGGGCTCCCGGCAGAGCGCTTCACCTTTCTCGGCTTCCCCGCGCGCAAAGGGCGCAATCGGGATGCCGACCTCGCACGTGTCGCGGAGAGTCGGGAGACCGTGATCCTCTTCGAATCTCCTCAGCGACTGGTGCGCCTTCTGGAGGATCTGGACGCACGTTGCGAACCCGGGCGCCGGGTCTGTGTGGCCCGGGAAGTGACCAAGCTGCACGAGGAATTCGTCAGGGGAACCCTGCCCGAGGCCCTCGGCTATTATCGGGAACACGCCCCTCGAGGGGAGGTGACGGTCGTGGTTGCACCCACCGGCGCGACCGAGGATCCGGACGTGGTCATGGAGCGTGCACGGGCCCTCGCGACCGAGCGTCTCCGGACTGGAGCACGCCCGTCCGCCGTCGCTCGGGAGGTCGCGGAACGTCATGGTCTGGCGCGAAATCTGGCGTACCGTATCGTGCACGACCTTGAGGATTCCGTGACTTCCGAATGAACCCGTTCCTGCTCGCCCTGATGGCCGTCACGGCGTCACCGATCACGGTGGCGACCGCACCGGACTCCATCACCATCGCGCGCCTCCAGTACGATGGTGGTGGCGACTGGTATGCGAACCCGTCTTCGCTTCCGAACCTTCTGGAGGCGCTTCGCGAGCGGACGGGGCTGCCAACGGCACGCAGGGACGTCAACGTCACCCCACTCGACCCGGCGCTGCGCGATTACCCGTACCTCTACATGACGGGCCACGGAAACGTCGAATTCACCGCGGCCGAGCGAACGGCGCTTCGCGAATACCTCCTTGCGGGCGGATTCCTCCACGCCGATGACAATTACGGGCTGGATGAGAGCTTCCGCGCGGAGATGGCGGAGATCTTCCCCGACGCGGAGCTGACCGAAATCCCGCCGGAGCACCCGGTCTTTTCGACCTTCTACGACTTTCCCGAGGGTCTGCCGAAGATCCACGAACACGATGGGCACCCCCCGCAGGCCTTCGGCATCTTCTTCGAGGGCCGCATGCTCGTCTTTTACACCTACGAGTCTGATCTGGGAGACGGCTGGGAAGACGAGGGTGTGCACGAGGACACGGCCGAGATCCGTGAGGAAGCGATCCGCATGGGTGTGAACCTCTTCCTCTTCGCACTGGGACAGGCCGCTTCGTGAGCCCGGCGTCCCAACAGCTCCAGAGCCGCGTCGCCGCCGTCCGGGGGTGGGTGGCTCGAAGGGCGGGCGGGGTGGTGGCAGTGTGGGTCGCCGGTGGGATCGCGTCGTTGCTGGTCGTAGCCTGGGTGCTCGCGGGGCCTCGGGGCTTCGTCCAGGGCAGCGACACGCCGGCCGTGCTTGACGTGCTCGCCGTCGCACTCGTCGTCGTCGGCTGGTTCGGTCTGCGGCGGTGGCTGGGGCAGCTATCGGAGGCTCGCCTCGCGTCGAACATGGAAGAGTCGGCGGGTTTACGATCGGGGCTCGTCGAGGGCGCGCTCGAGCTGTCTCGTACTCTTCCGGACGGGGTGTCGAGCGCACTCGCGGGTCGCGCGGTCTTCGGTGTGGTCCGCGACCTGGATGGACGGTCCGAGGAGCAGCTCGCAGGACGAATCGCCGATTCCGCGCGGATCTGGAGCCTGCGAGGGTTGGGGTTTCTTTCGGTCGTCACCGTCGTGCTCGGGGGGCTCACCGCGATATCCCCGGCGCGGACCGGGCACGCGCTTCGCGGGGTCGCGTCGCCCATCGCCACGCTGCGCGATCCCGTGCTCCCGCCACTCGTGGTGCAGCCGGGTACCATCGAAGTCCTGCGTGGCACGGATGTCGAACTGGAGATCTCCGCGGCCGGACGGCAGAGCATCGACGTCGCGTGGCAGGCCGCAGGCGACATCGCACGGTCGGAGTCTCTCGCAGTGGTCGAGGGGCGTGCCCGGCACACCTTCCGAACGGT
>CALHIO010000111.1 GCA_938030915.1 uncultured Gemmatimonadota bacterium | reverse complement strand
CCACGACGATGGCGTCGTCGACCACGATCCCGAGCGCGAGAATGAAGCCGAAGAGAGAGATCGTGTTCATCGTCACGCCGAGTGGGGCAAGCAACGCGAACGCGCCGATGAAGGAGATCCCGATTCCGATCGCCGTCCACGCGGCCAGCTTCAGGTCGAGGAAGAGTGTGAGGGCGATGAGAACGAGCGTGAGGCCCAGAATGCCGTTCTTGATCAGAAGCTTGAGCCGGCCGTCCAGAACGACGGACTGGTCCTGCCACACGGACGCGGTGACACCGGCGGGGAGCCGCTCCGAGAACTCGTCGACGTACGCATGGACGGCGTCGGCGACTTCGAGGACGCTTTCTTCACCGACCCTGTAGGCAGTGACGACGACCGCGGGCTCACCGTTGAAGACCGCGGCGAGATCGGAGTCGGCGAAGCCGTCGGTGACGCTCGCGATGTCACTGAGGCGAACCTCGGTACCGTCGGCCTGTCCGAGCACGACGATGTCTTCGAAGTCTTCAGCGCTTTCGTTTCGCCCCTGCGTCCGAAGAAGGACCCGGCCGTCGCGCGTCTCGATTTCTCCGCCGGATAGCTCGAGGCTCTCCCGGCGCACGATCGTCGCGAGCTGGGCGAGAGAAAGGCCGTACGAGTCGAGCACGTCGGACGAGACCTCGATCGACATCTCGTAGTCTCGGGCGCCGGAGATCTGGACATCGGAGATCGGAGCCATCGAGATCAGGTCGTCTCTGGCCTCCTTGGCGAGCGACTTGAGGGCCCGCTCCCCGACGTCACCGGAAACGACGAGCTGAATCACCTGAGACCGGGGCGAGGCGAGGTTGACGATGGGTCGCTCGATCTGGACCGGGAACGTACGGATCCGATCGACGGCGGACTTCACCTCGTCGAGGACTTGCTGCTTGTCGACTCCGCTCCGGAGTTCGGCCGTGACGACGGCGAGGTTCTGGGAGGCCGTCGCATTGACCTCCTGGACCTCGTCGATGGACTCCAGCGCGGCCTCGATCGGAATCACGATTGCGTCTTCGACCTCGATCGGAGACGCTCCGGGATATGCGACGGAGATGTTGATCAGATCGGGCGAGAACTCGGGGAAGACCTGTTTCCGCAACGAGAGTGCGCCGAAGGCACCCGCGACGAGAATGAAGAGCATCAGGAGGTTGGCGGTGACCCCGTTGTGGATCATCCACCGGATCGCGCCGTTCACTGGCCGCCTCCATCGCCCGCCATGTGCCCGTCGCGATCCTCCGTGCCGTCGGTACGAACGGTACGCGCACTCGGGTCATCGAGACCGTCGATGCGAACCTCCATGCCCTCGGTCATGACCGAGAGGTCACTGATGACGATTCGGGGGGCAGCGGCCATGTCCGCGCGGACGAAGACTGTATCCTGAATCTCCTGGATGACCCGGACGGGGCGGGACACGAGCGTCCCCTCCTCCGTAACCGCCCACACGGTCGAACCTTCGCGCAGGGCCGAACGTGGCACGGCGTAGTGAGCTCCGACGGCCCGTCCGATGATGTCCGCCCGGACGTACGACCCGATCAGGAGCGGCGGACGGGCATCCGCGGCGGCGAACGGGGAAGGGATACGAATCACGACCTCGACGGTGCGGGTCGTTTCGTCGAGCGCTCCCGACGCGTGCTCTACGAATCCCTCCCACTCGTGCCATGCGCCGCCGAACTCGGCTCGCACCGTTGCAGGAATCCGGACCTGCTCGTTCTCGCTCCACAGATCGTCGATCAGCGCTGCCTGCCTGGTGCTGAGGGAGATATCCACCTCGACGGCGTCCGTGCCGTAGATCTCGGCGACGGCCTGACCGGGGGAGATGAACTGACCGATATCCACCGTCTCCGAGCGCACCCGCCCGGCAAAGGGGGCGACCACCACCGAGCGGGTCAGGCTGAGTTCAGCGTCCGCAAGCTGGGCTTCGGCCCGGTAGAGCGAGGCCTGCGCCGCTTCGTACTGGGGCTGCTGCCGGGCCAGCTGTGCGGCCAGGCTGGTATCCGCCGGGGCCGCCGATCCGAGTCGCTGGCGTAGCAGCTCATACTCTCGCTGGGCGATCGCCTGATTCTGCGCGGCCAGGGCCACATCGACACGCCGCTGCTCGACCTCGGCCCGCGCGATCGACACCGCGTTCCGGTAACTCCGATCATCGATTTTGAGAAGCGTATCGCCGATCGCGAATGCTCCGCCGCGCACGAGCTTCGGGGACACCATGACGACGCGTCCCCCCACTTCGGCTGACAAGGTGATCTCGGACGTGGGCCGGACCGTGCCGGTTCCCTCGACGAGCAGCGGCGCATCCCTCGGGGCCAGCGTCTCGGTCGTGACCATCGGCGCCAGTCGCGGAGTCGCGATACGCTCTGGTACGGGTCGGCTGGCCAAGAGGCTGAAGGCAGCGAGGAGTCCGCCGCCGAGGATGAGGACAGGAAGAATCCGCCGACGCATGGAGCGACGGGGCTTGGCGTTCTGAGTGTGTGTCGTCATCGGAGGTCTCCTTCGGAGTCCTGCTCGTCAGCCGGCTCGGAGATCCAACTTCCTCCGAGGGCTCGGTGTACGTTGAGTCGGGCGGTCGCGAGCTCGCGCTCCGCCGAGGCCTGCGTGTCCTGCACGTTCAGCACGGTCCGCAGGGCGTCGAGGTAGCCGACGTAGTCGCCGACACCCTGTTCCACGCGGAGGAGTGCGGCGTCGGCGGACGCCTCTGCCACGGCGAGTTGCTCGTCGACGACAAGCTTCCGCTCCCGCTGAGCGTTGAAGCCCGCGATGGCGGCATCGACCTCCTGAAAGGCCGTGAGAACCGAGCGCGCGTAGCGGGCGGCTTCCTGTTCGTACCGCGCTTCCGCTGCTTCCTGGTCCGCCTTGAGTCGACCGCCGGAGAAGATCGGGGCGGTCAGCGAGGCGACGAAGTTGGTGAACCACTGGTCCGCCCGGACGATGTCCGAGAGATCGGCACTCTGCGTGCCGGTCGAGCCCGTCAGGTTGATCGACGGGAGTCGGGCGGCCCGACGCTCACCGACACGTTGCCGGGACCCCTCCAGGCGGAACGCTGCCGCCACCAGGTCAGGGCGTGCCGCGAGCATGTCCGCGGGGAGTCCGGCCGGGATCGGGTCCAGATTGACCGTGGGTAGCTCCTCGCCGGCGATGAGGGGCTCGACTTCCCGAGGGTATCGACCGAGCAGGACGGCGAGGCGCCCGCGTGATGCCGTAATCTGGCTGCCGAGCAGGGGCAGCCCCGCACGCGTCGCGTTGAGGTCCTGCTGGATCTGGTAGAGCTCGATCGAGGAGACTACGCCGCGCTGGTAGCGGTCCTCGGTGAGCTCCAAGCGCTCCGTGAGAATGTCGACGACCTCGGTAAGGATCGCCTCCCGTGCCACCAGCTCCCTCAGCTCGAAGTACCCGGCAATCGTCTCTGCGGCGACCGAGATCTCGACGGTCCTCGCGTCCGCCCCGGTGGCCAGGTAGTCGGCGTACGCAGCCCTCCGGCTGCTGTTCAGCCGTCCCCAGAAATCGAGCTCGTAGGCCGCCCCGAGACTGGCCCCGAACGTGGAGAAGGTGAAGCGGCTGGGTCGGTCGGGGAGATTCGGGTCGGCGTCCGCGTCGTCACCGCCGAAGATGGCCCCGAACTGCCCGGCGTTGGCCGGCTGACTGAAGCGTGAGGCGTCCGTGCCCGCCGTGACGGTTGGGAAGAGGGAGGACCGGGCGATTCGATACTGCGCGCGTACTTCCTCGACTCGAGCCACCGCTTCCTGAATGTCGAGATTGGAGTCGAGTGCCGCTCCGACGAGCGCGTCCAGGGTGCGATCCTCGAAGGTGCGCCACCACGAAACGACATCAGCGGAATCGTGACTCGGCGTCTCCGCATCCGTGGCGTAGGAGTCGGGCATTCGGTCGACCGCCGGAATCTCCGCCGGAGACGGCGCGAGGGAGCATGCGGCTGTCGAGAGAACGACGAGTCCGATGCCGACGGGTGTTGACGGGCGCGCGCGCACGACGCGTGCGACGAACATATTCATGCCAAGCCAGATTCGTGTACAAAGTTTGTTCAGGTAACGGTAAAACTTGAACAAGAATTGTACAAGCACGGAGTCCGTACGATCCCGGATGGTGTGATCAGGCCCTGCGCTTCTGGCTGGAGGTTCGGTCCCGTGTCAGCCGCTTCGAGCGTGCCAAGCGGCCAGGACTTCCACTTCGCGCTCGGCCGACAATCCGGCCCGGAAGTTCTGTTGGCGCTCCACCGGGCGAGAGTAGTGATACTCGAGCGTTGCGGCCGCGGTGTCGGCGAGGGAACGGAACGTGAGTCCGGCTTCCACCTCGGGCGTGAGGTCGAAGCGAGCGAACCCCTCGTTGCCGTCGACAGGAGGACGCCACACAGGCATCTCCGCATACGGGCGCACGCCGAACTCCGCGAGGAATTCGCGTGGAACCCACGTAAACGACGTCTCGGTCGTCGTAACGGCACGAATTCCGTAGAGGAGTTCGGCCATCGGGCGCGGCGTGCGCGGCCCCACGCAGTTGAACTCGCCCATGGTTGCGTCCTCCGCCAGCCTCACGGTGAAGTCGGTGAAGTCGCGCACGTCGATGATCTGAACGGGATCGGTGCCGTCACCCGGGGCGAGTACCTCGCCACCCCGATCGATCCGCACGGGCCAGTACGTAAAGCGATCCGTCTCATCCCCCGGGCCGATGATCAGACCCGGTCGGAGGATCGTCGTGCGACCCGGCATGATCCGCTGCGCGATCCGCTCCATTTCGGCCTTCCCGAGCCCATAGGGAAGTCGTTCCTGATCCCTCGGGATTCCGGCCGTTTCGAACGTCCATGTGGGGGCGTCCGCCGTCATCGGCACCCGGCTCACGTCCGCATATGCCGAACGCGACGAGACGAACATGAACTGCTCGACGGAGTCCTTCAAAGCCTCGGCCGCCAGCTCGATCCAGAGGCGATTGTTCGTCGCGTTGTCGATCACGACGTCCCACTGGCGCCCTCGGAGGGACTCGTAGTCCCCGTTCCGATCACCCCGCAGCGTCTCCAGGTAGGGGAACATGTTCCGACCGGACCCGCGGTTGAAGAGCGTGACGTTGTGGCCACGATCCAGCGCGGAACGGACCTGGAACGGTCCGATGAAGCCCGTCCCACCCAGAATGAGGATGTTCAGGCGGCGGGGCGCCTCCTGAACGATGCGGGCGCCCCATCGGTCGGCCGGGCGGACCGGCTCCGGCCCCGCGGGTGCCCCGGCCAGCTGTTCGGCACCGATCGCGTTCGCGGCCAATGCGCCGCCAGCGGAGATCTTGAGAAAGTCCTTGCGGGTCGGGCTCATGGGATCCTTCGATGATGCGTCGCGAGAGCGACGGGTTCAGGTACGTGAATGGACGTGACGTGCGCTCACGGCCCCAATCGAAGGGCGGAGCGGTCCTCGCGCCCCGCCCTCATGAAGATCAGGAGCCGGCGCCCGCCGACATCGTGGTCATGATGTCTTCGAACGCGTTCATGAAGCGGCCCATCTCCTCTTCCGTGCCGATCGATACCCGCAGGTGATCGAGCATCGGCGGGAAGTCGCGTCCGACCGCGACACCGCGTTGACGGAAGGCCTGACGGATCGGGGCAACGGTCTGACGAAGGTTCACCATGAAGAAGTTCGTCTGAGACGGTACACACTCGTAGCCGAGGCTTTCCAGATCGGAGATCGTCTGTTCGCGCAGCCGCTTGTTGTGGGCGAGCATGTGGTCGGCGGCGGGCTGGTCTTCCATGGACGCGACCGCGCCCCAGCGGGCGAGTGCGTTCACGCTGCCCGTGCTGTACGGGCGCATCTCCTCGATCATGTCGGGCGGTGCGATCGCGAAGCCGATCCGCATCGCGGCCATGCCGTAGATCTTCGAGAAGGTCCGGGCGATCACCACGCGACGGCCTTCGCGCACGTATTTGAGGGATTCCTCGTACGCCGGGTCCTCGACGAAGTGGTGGTATGCCTCGTCGATGAGGACGGGAATGTCTTCCGGGATGTTGTCGAGGAGATACGCGATCTCGTCGGCCGTCACCGTCACACCCGTCGGGTTGTTCGGATTGCAGAGATAGACGAACCCGACGTCACGCGCATTCCGGTTCGTCACGTCGACCATCCGCTGGATGTTCTGACGGTAGTCGGCCTCCAGCGGAAGGAGGATCGTCTCCGCGTCGATGCCCGTCGCGTGGGAATACACCGATCCGTACGACGGCTCGACACCGACGACCTTCTTGTCGTGCGCCAGCCAGGTGAGGCCGACCACGTCGAGGATCTCACCTGATCCCGCTCCCATGAGGACATGATCCCGCGAGACCTCGTGCGCGTCCGCGACACGCTGCTGGACGTTGTTGTCCGGGTAGCCATAACGCATCGAATACTTGAACGCGTAGGTCATCGCCTCGAGCGCCTTCTCCGACGGACCGAACGGGTTCTCGTTCGAGGAGAGCTTGGCCAGTGCGTCGTACTCGTCGACCTGAGACTGGACCATGCGATGCATCGGAGCACCGCCTGGCAGGTACCGGATACCGCGCTCCGCAGCGCGGCGCACACGGGCCTCGGCCGCTTGAGGCGTGATTCCCATCGTGCCCAGTGCCGCGGCCGCGGTGGCCCCACCGATGAAGTGCCGACGTGAGACGTGATTGCTCATGGCGCGTACCTCTCCTGACTGTCCCAGGCCCGACGGCTCGATCCGATCGGGTCTCAATCGCTCAGAATCCGCGTTGAGCCGGGGATGCGCAACCGGAAGAGCAGGTACCTCCTCTACCAGAGGATGACCTGATATCCGTCCTGTTGAAGCACGGTCATCGCGGTCATCGCACTGAGCCCGAGCTGGACACCCGGCAGCAGCTGGTCCGCGGAGATGCCCAGCCTGCCCGCGGTCTGCCCGCACAGGATGAGCTGACCACCCCCTGCCAGGACCTCGGCGATGACGACCTTGTTGGGATTGTCGACCCCGTGGGCCGCGCGATAGTGCTCATCCTGCAGCAGTTCCAGAGCCGCGCCGCCGTGCACGACACCCGCGACCCGCACATTCTCGTGCGGGACCCCGGCTCGGACGTGCATGTTCAGGTATCGCGCCATCGTATTGAGGTTCTGGTTCGGTCGATCGGGGCTGCCCGCAGGAGCCCTCAGCTCGAAGACGGCCTTGAACTGCCGATCCATCGGGGTCTCGAAGGTCGGGTTCGGGACTGGGTAGGTGGGGCCGCCTGCGTTCACGACGGGACCGGTAGAGGCCTGGTTCCCCGACGCGGCCTGGGGCGCGGAGGCTGCGCTCGTCGAGGCGCTCTCGGAGGTGGATTCCGGCGAGCATGACCACGACGTGGCCGCGAAGACGGCGAGCAGGACGAGGGTGAGCGAGCGGGTACGCATGATGCTATCCGTGATCATGGTGATGGTGGCCGTCGTTCGAGTGGTCGTGATCGTGTCTTCCCTGGTGGAAGACAACGTGTACAAGGGATCCGCTGACGAACGCCTGATAGAGTTCGGCGCCCGAGCCGTGGACGTTGGCCAGCAGTTCGTGGCCCAGTCCGTACCCGGCCAGCGTCGCCAGGACGATCGACCCGACCCCGGCGGCCGCTGCGGTCGCCCCGAACCTCGGGCGGATCAGCCACCAGACGACGAGGCTCACGGGGATGCGGTGAAGGATGACCGCGGCCGCGAAGGGGGCCTCGACCGGTACGGCCCCCGGAACCAGTGCGGTTCCCTCGAGGAGCGCATGGAGGGCGAGGCCGGACAGACCCACGACCATCGCCAGGTTGTCGGTCTGCTCGGCGAACGCATGGGACGCCTGCTCGATCAGGGCGGGGAGGAGGAAGCCGGCGAGGACCGCCAGGATCAGGTAGACGTTCTGATCCTCCCACGCATGGGGAAGCACCTGCCACGCCACGAGGAGTGGCACGGCCACGTACACGAAGTTGTCGACCGCCCGGACCGCGAGTGGCCGATCGTGTAATACGCCATACAGGACAGGCCCGAGAAGCGGCGCGAAGGCCGCTGCGATCAGGTAGCCCATGGCGCTCGCTCACGCACGGGCGCATCGAGAGGATTCATGGTCGGGACAGGCTCCCGCGATGCGAAGATGTGGTGGCTCAGCGCACCCCCACCACACCCCGAATCGACTCGATCAGCCGGGGCGAGTCCCAGCCGATGCCGTGTCGAAAGACGACTTCGGTGGCGTGTAGATTTCCGGCCGTTTCGAGGTCTGCGTCGATGACCACCAGGTCCGCGACCTTCCCGACCTCGATCGAACCGACCTCTCCGTCGATGCCGAGCACCTTCGCTCCGTTGAGACTCATGATCTGAACGACCTCGGTGGCCGAGAATCCAGCTTCGAGCAGCAGCTCGTAATTCCGCTGGTCTCCGTATCCCGGAGGCGCTGCGCCATATCCAGTGGGGTCGACTCCCGCGGCCAGCAGTCCACCCGCCTCGACGAACGCGCGTTCGTACTCCATGGCTTTCGCGAAGACCGCGGGGTCGATCGAGCCACGCCCTGCCCGGCGAGCGAGGGCAATCTCTCTCACTTCCTCGGCGATCTCCGGAGCGAGCACGTCGTACACGCGTTCGTCGATGGGTGGCCGGTCCGCCACGGAGATCTCGTAGACGACGAGCGTCGATGTCATGGCGACGTCGTTGTCGATCATATCGCGGAACGTCGCCTGGACCTCCGGCCCGTTCACGTCGAGATCCGCATAGTCGCGCCGGAAGCCAGGTGGGCATTCGTCCGGGCGCTTGTTCGGATCGTACTCCGAGTTCGCGAACAGCCCGTGTTCGAGGTTGTCGATCCCGAGCGCGACCGCTTCGCGATACCCGACCGAGCAGAGGTGCGCCGTGACCTTCACCCCGTTTGCGTGGGCTTCCTCGATCGCCGCGCCGAGCTCGGCGCGCGAGATCCACGTATAGGCCTTGAACCAGGAAATGCCTTCCTCGGCCCAGTACCGCACGACGCGCCGAGCCTGCTCGGGACCCTCGAGACGCGCCATCGTCTGAGAGCCCTGCTCGCCAGTCAGATAGGGGCCGGTGGCGAACATCGTCGGACCGATGACCCTGCCCGCCTCGATCTCGCGCTGCAGGTTCAACTCGGCGTACGGCTGCTGCGCGCCGGTCGTGCGAATCGTCGTGACACCGGACGCGAGGTAAAGACGAGAACCGGAGAAGGAGAGCTGAGCCGCGCGCCCGTTCCCCCCTGTGTAATACGAGTGATTGTGCAGACCGACGAGCCCGGGGATGACCGTCTTGCCGGAGACGTCCACGACGTTCGCGTCCGCGGGTACACGGACCGAACCGGACGGACCGACGGCTGTGATTCGATCTCCCTCGATGAGGATCGTCTGATTCATCATCGCCGGTGCCCCGGTCCCGTCGATGACCTTGGCGTTCGTCAATGCGACCGTGCCGCGCGGGATCGCCACGAACTCATCAAAGTTCTGGGCGGCGAGCGGTGAGACACCGGACGACAGGACCAGGAGGAGGGCGGAAACGAAGCGGGCCAGGATCGATCTCATTCTCGGATTCCTTCGACGTCGAAGACGAACTTCATGCCGGATTCGAGGTGTTCGGCGATGTGGCAGTGCACCATCCACCGGCCGGGGTTGGTCAGCTCGAGCAGGATGTCGGTCGTCGACCCGGCCGGCAACAGCACCGTGTCTTTCCAGACCATGTTCTCGTTCACCACCCCGTTCTGCTCGAGCACGAGAAAGCGTTGTCCATGAATGTGGAGCGGGTGCTGCATCGCGTGGAAGGCGGCGCGGTCGTTGGTCACGCGGATCTTCAGGACATCGCCTACGCGAAAGCGCCAATCGATCGCATCGTTTTCCGCGCCGGTCGCCGGGTCTCGCAGGATCCACGAGACTTCCTCCCCGCTCGTCGCCCAGTTCATGACGGGCATGGTGCCCGTCCATTCCACGGGGTTGAAGTAGACCCAGTCGAGGTTCATCGACTGCTCGATCGCCATGGGGAGGTCGCGCACCTCCAGGGTCATGACGAGCTCGTGGTTCGGCGGGTCGTCGAACAGGTGCCGGTATCGATCGATGTCGGCTACGACGTCGTCGTGCGTGCGCAGCGCAGCGAAGTCGTGCGCGTGCCCCGCCTCGGGCAGGGTCGCGGGTGTTCCGTGTGAGTCTTCATGACCCGATGGTGTGCCCGTCTCCGTGCCGACCCCCGACACCGCGACCCGCCCGAGCACCGACTCCTCGGCGAGGAAGAGTCCCTGCCGATGATTGATGCCCTGGACGTGGTTCGTCAGCGCCCAGGCTCCGGCGGTGGGGAATTGGATCTCCACCGTGTAGCGCTCCGCAGGCGCGATGACCACGCTCTCGGCCAGTGACTCCCGCTCGAAGCGGCTGACATCGGAGCCCACGACCTTGATGGGTAGAGGCGAGGCCTCCGGGTCCTGTGTGGACCGAAAGGAGAGGTTGAAGGTGCGGGTGTTCGAGACGTTGGTGAGGTGGAAGCGCACGATGTCTCCCGCCTCCACCTCGAGTCCGTATTCGGGCTCGCCGTTCGTGAGGAACACATTCCCGAAGCGCCCCATCAGCATGTAGTTGGCCGACTCGTCGCCGAAGGGCACGATATCGTCGCGACCGAGGAGGAGGTCGTCGAGCATGACCACCTCTTCGTGGTCGACCTCGTTGTAGTAGTCGGATGCGAACGGCTCGACGAGCATGTTACCCGCGAGGCCGAGCTCCTGCTGGACATCTTCCCGGTGGTGTGGGTGATACCAGTAGATGCCCGGGTCCGGGAATCGAATCTGGTATCGGAACGACTCGCCCGGCTGCACCGGGTCTTGTGTCACGCCCGGCACACCGTCGTAGCGATTGTCGAGGCGAAGGCCGTGCCAGTGCACCGCCGTCGGCATCGGTGTGTCGTTTCGAAAATTCACGAAGACGGTGGCGGCTTCGGTGACCTCGATCAGGGGCCCCGGGATCTGACCGTTGAAGGCCATCATCACGAGGTCACGGTCGCCGAGGGTCTTCCGTACGAAGCCTGCTTCGAGGTCGAGCGTACCCCCGTCGGGTAGGCGGATGATTTCGCGCGGGCGGGCTTGGGGGAGTTCGTCGAGCGTCGTGGTGGGCCGGAGCGGCGAGACGGCCGGTCTCGACGACATGACGCCGGGCAGCATCGGCACGCCGTCGTACATGGGCGGCATGCCCCACGCGTCGGTCGTGCCCTCCATGTCACTCATGCCGGGCATGCCGCCTGGGCCCTCCATCTTCATCCCCTCCTCCGCAGAGGGGGCCAGTGCCATCAGGTCGTGTGCCTCCATCCGGCTGGAGGGCGAACGCCCCCTTACGACGAGAGGGCCTGCGCGCTCGGAGACGTCGGCGGACGCCTCGGCGGTGATCCAGACCAGGTACTTGTTGAACGCTACCTCTCCGAGCTCGTTGCGACCGTTCTCGACCGTTCCGAGTCGTACGACCGGGTCCAGCGCGAGCGGGGTCGCCCACGCGACGAAGGCGGTGTAGGGGCCGAGCGAAGATGGCTCGGGCAGCCGTGCGAGCCATGCCACGAGTTCGTGGCGGTGTCGTCCATCCGGCGTCACCGTGACGCCGTAGGGAGACCACGGACGGCGGAGTTCGATCACACCGGCTGCGTCGCCGCCCCGAGTCGTCGAAAAGAGGTCGATGCAGTTCAGGTCGGACGCCGGACGAGTAGACGAGGAACCGTCGCGCTCCGGTGTGGCCGGTTCAGCCGAAAACAGGGACGCACCCGTCGCGGGTGGTCGATCGGCGCAGACCTCCGACACGGCAGGGATCTGAGCGAGAAGGCTGGCCGAGGGACTCAGGGCGAGCAGGGCCGCGGCCGCGATCAGAGGACGAAGAACCATACGTCACGTTCGCCGCGACCTGAGCCACGGGCAACGGGAGGCTGTGCCGCGGTACCAACCGGCGCATGCGAGCGTTTCAGAATTGACCCGGGCACGGGGTAAGGTATAATTTAGGCGAGCCTAAATATCTCACCTCGAGTCCTCTTCATGGTCGATCCTGCTCCTGCGCTCGCCGTCTTCGGCGGGCTCGTCGTCGTGGTTGCGCTGGTCGCGTGGCCTCGGTGGGGTGTGCTCGCTCGGCTCAGTCGCATGGCGCACCTTAGCGAGCGCGTGTTGCTCGAGGATGCGCTCAAGCACGTGTACACGTGTGAGAGCATCGGCCGGGAATGCTCGTTGGAGAGCCTCGCCGGTCAGCTCGAGCTCTCCACCGGGAAGGCGGCGGAACTCCTGGGCACCCTGGCCGATTCGCAGC
>CALHIO010000110.1 GCA_938030915.1 uncultured Gemmatimonadota bacterium | reverse complement strand
AGACCTCCTGGTCGGCCTTGAGCGTCGCCATTCCGGTCTCGCGTGGAGGAGCGAGGACGCGCACGAGTGAATACTCGGTCCCGAGCGACCATACCTCCATCTCGAGCGTACGGGCCCAGTGCTCGGTGGTGATCTCCATCGAGACCACACCCCGGCTGGACTCGCCCCGCATCAGTCTGTCGACCTCGTCGAGAATCTCGCGTGCGGTCTGTGCCGCGACCGCCGCCGGACCCACGGCGAAGAGGAACAACAAACTCGTGCCCAACGCCCGGACACCCTTCATGCCAACCTCCCTTCAGCTGACGGAATCTCGCCGCTGTCGCGCAGGGCTCCAAGCGCGTCTCGGGGCCGGGGTTGCGGGGGATGATCCCGGAAGCTCATTACTCCGGTGCCTCGCCCAGGAGACGGGTGGCGGAAAGGCCCCGTCCACGGGGCGGACGAACCGGAAGAGGGCCATGGAGTTGGTGTTCTCGAATATCGATCTCTGGCTCGCCGACCTGGGCCAGCTGGCCTATGTCGTGGCGCCGCTTGTGATGATGGTCGTAGCCATCCTGCCCCTTCCGGCCGAAGCTCCGGCGCTGGCCAACGGTATCCTGTTCGGCCCCTTCGTCGGATCCGTGATCACCTGGGCGGGAGCGCTCACCGGGGCATGGGTCAGCTACGAAATCGCGGCGCGCTGGGGCCGACCGATCGCACTGCGGTTCACCCGAGACGATATCGTGGCACGGATCGACAGGGGGGCTGAGAGGGCTGGCTGGTGGGGGCTTCTGGTGCTGCGTCTCGTTCCGGTCGTCGCGTTCACGGCGCTCAACTGGGGGGCCGGTCTGACCGGGGTCCCCCGTTGGCGATTTCTCTGGACGACGGCCGTGGGGATCGCACCGGGTGCCGTCCTCTTCACCTCGTCGGGGTTCGGTTTGCGTGCGCTGTGGCAGCGCTCCCCTCCGCTCGCGGGGGGTCTGGTACTTCTCCTGGTCGCGGGCGGCCTCATCTGGGCGCTCCGGAAACAGAAGTCGTCGGCTACGTAGCGGGACTGCGCGTGACGAAAGGGATCACCCCCCCACCCGGTCGGTCGCGAGATGAATCGCGTGGTCGACGGCATCACTCCGGATTCCTCCACCGAAGCCGCGGCGTGCCAGCCACGACGTGAGGCGCCGGCGCGCCTTCTGCCTCTCGTCCGACCACTCGTCGTCAATCAGGGCCTCGAGGACCGCCGGATTCTGACGGGCAACCCACTTTTCGACGGCAGCGCGAGCAAGGTCGTGGTCACTCGTACGCTCGGAGTCGAAGACACCGTCGATGGTCTGGTGGGCGAGGTCCTGTGCGATCCCCTTGGTGCGAAGCTCCGCGGTGAGTGCTGAGCGGCCCTTGGGGCGGTGTCGAAGGCGGTCACGCACGAAGGCGGCGGCGACGCTCGCGTCGTCGATCAGGCCTCGGTCCTCCAGTCGGTCGAGACACAGGTCGATCCGGGTCGGATGAAACCCCTTCTGCCGCAGGCGCTTGCGAAGTTCGGCCCTGGTTCTGGCCCGGTATGAGAGCAGGTTGAGCGCGGCATCCCGCACCCGGATGTCGGCATCGTGATTCAGCAGGGCGTGGCGATCGGGCCCTGTGAGCGAATCTCCCACGCCCAGTCGGCTCCGTTCGAGGGCCTCCAGCATGACCTCGAAGGGCTCGGAATCGTCGTCCAGGTGGATAAGCACCTTCAGACCGCGTGGTCGGCGGGGCTGAATCCGGGTAATGAAAGGGTCGGCGCTCAAGATCCGATGTTCGTATCCACGGCGTGGGCTGGGAGGGAAGGGGGTTGGTCGGTACCACCCCAGATCTGGGCCCGTTCCAGTGTTCACGCCATGCATCGATCAGCCACGCTGCACGTACCACTCGTCCATGAGGAGGTCGTGATAGAGGGTCAGTGCTTTCCCGTCATCGAGTACGACCGTCAGGTAGTTTCGCGAAATCGCATGGCGCCACCATTCGTCGTCGATACGCCAGCGTTCCCGGATCACGGCTACGCGTCGGGCTGGTTTCCCCGGGAGTCGGACGAATATCGGGGCGCCTTGCTCGTCGGTTCTCACCACGACGGATTTGGCTGTGCCGAGTGGCTTGAGGCGGGGGCGGTGCTGCATGGTCAGAGTGAGTTCAGGGATCGAAGCTGAGCAGGGCATGACGGCGCTCGGGGATCCTCGACCACGGGTCGACCTCGACAACCCGATACAGAGGTGAGTGCCCTATACGTAACTTGAGCTCTTTGACTGCATCTCTAAGAGATATAGGCACTTCGCCCTGATTGAAGTCGAGCTCTCCCGCTGCTCGAGCCCCATCGATATTCCGGTCGAACAGCTGGGTTTGCGTACTCTGAACTCCGAACTCGGTAAGCTCCAGAAGGAGGGTCTCGACGGCTCGTGGTGGAGGTACGATCGCCATCTTCGCACGCAATGGTGCGGCGATTCGCTCCCGGTCGGAGGTCGGTTCCCGGAGTGCCGTCTCGACGAACCAGGAACCTCCTCCTTCGAGATGCGCGCCCATCCTGACCCCGGCAACACTGCGACCGCGACGAGCGGGACGAGCCAGAGAGCGCTCGACGAGTCGATCCAGAGCGCTGTGCAGCGTGCCCGTGAGTCCGACGGGGTTGGGGAAATCGAGGGAGACACGGATCGGACGGGGGCGATGCCACGGGCGAACGGGGTCGATCCGTCGTGCTGTAGCCCAGGCGAGCGCATGCCGGCCGTCTTCACCGAACTGCGCGACCAGAGCAGGCTCGGGGAAACGCTGGAGTTCACCGAGCGTGCGGACACCGAGCCGTTCCAGCCGCTGGATGACGAGCGGGTCGACCGGCAGGGAGCCGATCGGGCACTCCGTGAAGAACCAACGGAGCCGAGGTTCAGGGACGATCACCGGCCGGCCGGATCGCGCGGAGGCCGCGGCGACCCAGGCTCCGAACTTGCCAGGTGCCATCCCGGCACGGGTTGCGGCGACAAGTGGGGAGGGGAAGACCCGGAAGAGGAGACTGAGGGCACGATCGACCTGCCGGGTCGAAGAGCCGAAGAGGCGTTCAAGACCGTCCATGCCCAGAAACACGCGGCCTCTGCCGGCTGGTTCGATCACTGGCGTGAGTTCCGTGAGTGCCTCGAGCATCGTGTCGACTGCGGCGTCATAGTGGGCCGGATCGGGCTCGAGGAGTGTCAGGGACGTGCACAGCGAGACGGCCTGGGAGACCAGTTGTCCGGGGCGGACCCCGGCTTCATGGGCGCGTTCGGAGACCTGCCAGACCGTGCGGCGGGTACGTTCATCCGGGGAGAGAAGGGCGACCGAGGTACTGTCCAGCTCCGGAGAGCGAACCAGTTCGAGCCGGAGCTCGAAGGTCGGGAGCCAGAGGCAGAGGGCCTGCCGGCTTTCTGTCGATGCCCGGGCCGTGGCCGGCCGGAAGACGGTACCTGCCCCGGGGCCGCTGGCCCAGCTGGTGTCGACCGCCGCCGTGTTCAGCCAGTCGCTGTCGGTACTGTGGTCATGAGCCCACCCACGACCTTGGCGGGTGGGAACAGAATGCGCGGAAGCGCGGGAACGAGCCATGGCTGGACGAGACACCTATGTGGATGACGGAGACGACGATCCCCGGTCCCGAGCGCTTCGCCACACCCACACGCCACACACCTGGTCGGTACCGGGGATCAAGCCCGAACAAAAGCCGAATACAGTACCGAACATAAGCCGAAGATTGGCAGATGCAAGCAGTGCTACAGGGTGCGATACCCGGTGTCGCGGCGTATCCTGTTCAACCCCTTTATTCACCGCCGATTCGAGGCTCTTCCGATGTTCGTAGGCCATCTCGCCGCAGGGTTGGGCGCAAAGAAGCTCCAACCCGAGATGCCGTTGTGGGCCGGGATCGGAGCGGCCTTCGGAGTCGACTTGATCTGGCCCGTGTTCCTCCTGGCCGGCCTCGAGGTCGTTGAGATCGATCCCGGGGCCACGGCGTTCACTCCACTCGATTTCGTCTCGTATCCATGGACCCACAGCCTCGTGCTCGTGGGCGTGTGGGCTGTCCTCGTGGGTGTCGCGGCGTACCGGGTGTTCAAGAGCGGGCGGGTGTCGGCCCTCCTCGGTGCCCTCGTCGTGAGCCACTGGGTGCTTGACGCGATTGCGCACCGTCCCGATCTACCCCTCTGGCCCGGCGGTCCGGTGATCGGGCTCGGGCTCTGGAACTCTATTCCCGGGACCCTGGTTCTCGAAGGTTCGCTCCTCCTCGCAGGGGTGTGGCTGTACACGTCGATGACCCGGGCGGTGACGAACGTCGGGACGTGGGCTCTGGTCGGGTTGCTCGCCCTGACGACGCTCATCTGGATCAGTCAGCCGTGGGCCCCACCCGCTCCAAGCGCGACGGCCGTCGCGGTGACCGCGCTGACGCTCTGGATCTTTCTGCCGTGGGCACGCTGGATCGAGAGCGGGCGGGTGCTTCAGGAGGAGACGTACGAGCGCTGAGTGAGGCCAGCCGATGAACGCGGTCCGCTGATCCAACCAGACCCGTTCTCACCGGAAATCGGAGGCCCACCGAAGAGCCGGTCGTGACAGCGGCGTTACAGTATTGTAACAGCAGAGTAACAACGCCCTGCCAGGCTTCACCGCGGGGCTCCGATCAGTTGAAGCCCGTGCCGCCTCGGATACATTCGCGCCAGGTGAGAGGTCGAGAGGGATCGAGCGACCTTCCGATTCAGGAACCAGGAACGATGACCTATTTCCGGTCCGAAGAGTAACCGGCCGCGCGATGAAGCCTGACGCTGGCACGAGCGTTCCGGCGGCTCCCCGCCCGGCGCTGCCTTCCGACGTTCCCGACCGCGAGGCGTTGAATCCGACGCTCCCCGCGCCACGGCATCTGCGCATTCGCCACCGTCTCTTCGGTGGCTTCGCGGGCGTGGTCGCCGTGATGACGGTGCTCGCCGTGGTTCTGGTCACGTCCGGACTCCGTCGCGTGCTCACGGAGACGTTCGAGGAGGAGTTGGGCCGCCAGCTCGCCCTCGGTGAGTGGATTCTGGAGGGCGCGGCGGATGCGAACCCCGACGCGCTCGCCCGCGAAATCACCGCACGGGTCGGATATCGCGTTTCGCTGATCTCTCCTCAGGGTGTGGTGGTAGGCGACTCCTACGTCGAGCCGGACCGACTCCCGGAGGTCGAAGATCACTCGGACCGACCGGAGGTCAGAGGTGCACTGGCCGGAGAAGTCTCGTTCGCCCAGCGAACCTCAGCGACCGTGGCCGAGCCGCTCCTGTATGGTGCCCGGCTCGTAACCCTCAATGGCGAGCTCATCGTACTGCGGATCGCAGCCCCACTCACGGACGTGGAGCGGGCGGTGAGTCGGGCGCGAGACGCCCTCATGCTGGGCGGCCTCCTCGCGTTGCTGGCGGCGCTGCTGATCGCGTATTTCGTGAGTGGCGCGCTC
>CALHIO010000109.1 GCA_938030915.1 uncultured Gemmatimonadota bacterium | reverse complement strand
CGACAGGGCGGTGATATCCAGGCCCATGAGGAGGAACGCACCGAGCGGGTGCGACGCCATTTCACCGCAGACGCTGACCTCGATCCCGGCAGCCCGACCGACCCGCGCGACCTGATGAAGCTGACGCACCACGGCCGGGTGGACCGGATTATAGAGCCTCGCCAGCCGCGTGTTGGTACGGTCGACCGCGAGGGTGTACTGAATCAGGTCGTTCGTACCGATGGAAAAGAAGTCCGAATACCGGGCGAGTTCCGCGGCATCGAGGGCCGCCGCCGGGGTCTCGATCATCACACCGAGCTTGTATCCCGCGTTGAACGGGATCCCGTCCCGCCGAAGCCCCTCCGCCTCCTCCTGCAGCAGGGCGCGCACGTCGCGGATCTCTTCCACGTCGTTGACCAGCGGAATCATGAGTCGAACGTCGCCGTGGGCGGTTGCCCGAAGCAGTGCTCGGAGCTGAGTTCGAAAGAGATCCGGCTCATCGAGACACACCCGGATGGCCCGCCAACCGAGGAAGGGGTTCTCCTCCTGCGGCATGTTCAGGAACATCGGGAACTTGTCCCCTCCCAGATCGAAGGTGCGGATGTACACCGCCCCACTCGGAAACGCCTCAGCGACGTCCCGATAGGCTTCGTATTGCTCCTCCTCATTGGGCATGGAGCTACGCCCGACGACCAGGAACTCCGTACGAAACAGCCCCACTCCTACGGCCCCGTGCGCCCGAGCCGCCTCCGCCTCACCCGGGAGGTCCAGGTTCCCGCGCAGTTCGACGTACTGACCGTCCTGGGTGACCGATTCGAGGGCCGCGATCATCGCGATCTCCTCCTCCCATTCGGAGTGCTGCTTTCGGCGCGCCTCGAAGACCGCGCGCTCATCGTCCACCGGTTCGAGGACGAGCCGGCCAATCCGGCCGTCCAGGATCGCCGGCACTCCGCCTCGGGCCCGAGTGGATGCATCGCCGAACCCCACGGCGGCAGGAATGCCGAGTGATCGCGCAAGCATGACCCAATGCGCCGTCCGGGTACCGTGGTCGGTCGCGATACCCAGCACGTTCTCCAGGTCGAGCTGCACGATGAGACTCGGCGTCAGGTTGGGGGCGACAACGATGACCGGCTCGTCGATGTCACCGAGGTCCGACGGATCGTTCAACCCGAGGAGCCTTCGAAGGACCCGAGTCATGAGGTCTTCGAGGTCGTTCAGCCGATCGAGGACCATGGGGTGAGATGTACGACTCCACATGGCGCGCAACTCGAGCATTCGCAGCTCGAACGCGCGTGCTGCGCTGAGACGGTTTTCCCTTATGTACCGTGCGGTCCCGTCGACCACCTCCACGTCCTCGAGCATCAGAAGCTGCGGGTCGAAAATGCGCCCTTCCACGTGACCCAGCCGCGCCTCCGTCTGCTCCTTGAGCTCCGTCAGTCGCTCCATCGCCCATCGTCGTGCCTCGTCGAACCGATCGATCTCGGTCGCGATCAGGTCGTCGGAAATGGATTGATGTGCGACCAGTGGCAGTCCCCACTCGAGCACGAAGACCGGACCGGCGACGATGCCTTCCGAGGCAGGAGATCCGTCGAGGACGACCGACACCTCAGGCCTCCACTTCGTCGAAACCGCGGGCGACGAGGTTCGACAGCGCATCGACCGCGTCCTTCGCGTCTGTGCCTTCGGCCGCGATCTCGAGCTTCGAACCGCGCTCGGCGGCAAGCATCAGGACGCCCATGATGCTCTTTCCGTTGACCTCGAGTCCGTCTTTGGTGAGCCGGATGTCGGCCGTGAACGTGCCCGCGAGCTTGACCAGCTCGGCCGCTGGCCGGGCATGCATACCGGCCGCGTTCACGATCTCCACCGTGCGCTGTACCCGCTGCCCTTCGCTCAACTGAGGATCCCCCATAAGCCGATGAATGCGATGGCCCCGACGGTCGCCATGGCGGCAGGCCGCCACGCTCTGTGTCCCCCGACGAGACCCAAGACAAATGCCACCGCGGCCAGCGCCGACCAGGCAGGCCCGATCGACGACAGCCCCCCGGGAGCCGACAGCACTGCGCCGCACAGGACGCCGAGCCCGATGACCAACGGACCCTGCAATCGACGGGCCCAGCTTCCGAGATCGACCGCCGTCAACCGCGCGCCCACGTCCCGCCCGGCATCGAGCCCGAGCCAGAGCCCCCATACCCGCAGTCCGAGGTGACCGACGTTGTATACGAGGACGAAGGCCAGAACAACGCCCCAACCGGGAACCCCGAACCAGTACAGCACGAGCGAGCACACCGCCACCAGTGGTAGCCATGTCGCCCACACGAGGGTGTCTCCGAGCCCACCCAGCGGCCCCCGCACGGCCGTCCTGAACCGGCGTATCGTCTCAACGTCGACCTGATCGCTCTCGAGGCGGGCAATCGCACCGAGGGCGATCGGAGCGAGGTAGGGGTGCGCATTGAAGTGTTCGCTGTGCCGCTCGATCGCTCGGGCGAGTGCGTTCGGATCGTTCCCGTACAGTCTTTTCAGAGCAGGAAGGAGAGCGAACGCGAAGCCCGAGCCGAGCATCGTCCGATAGTTCCACGCGCCCTGGATCAGCAGGCTTCTCATCAGCATGCCGAAACCGCCGCGGGGTCGGGTGTCGTGGCTCACAGGAAGCGGGCTCCCACGATCCCGAAGGCCAGCCCAAGCACGAAGAGAATACGGCGTCGACGGAACCCTCCCAGGTCGTGCAGCAGGATTCCAAGCGATACGGCGGCGCCGACGTACAGGACGCCGGTCGACACACTCGGATCGACCGGCCACCGCGCATCCACGACGCCCAGCCCGGCACGCCCCAGTGCAACCCCCACCATCGAGACCACGGCTCCCCTGAGGAAGTCGGTCACGATCGCCAGCAGATGTGCCCGCCCCAGACTCCCCGTTCGCGAAGCGACACCCGTCGGCACGAGTCGACTGTTCACGCGTCGTTGCATAGTCACGGACCAGCCACCGACCTCACCCCAGACGAGTCCCATGGCGACGGAGGCGGCCACGGCGCCGGACCCATCGAACGGCACCGCGACCCCGACCGCGACCACCGCCGCGGTCGATCCCTCGGGAAATCTGGCGCCTCCGGTCGGGAAGGAGACGAGCAAGAACAGCTCGAGAATGGCGCCAATGGTGATGCCGAGCCCGGGCGCTCCCGCGGCCCAGCCGGAAAGCCAACCGGCAACGAGCGGCCGCGACATCATGAACTGACCCACAGCCGTGCCGTCGAGCCCGAGGAGCCCGCCCAACACACCGAATCGCAGAAGCTCGGTCATGCCGACAGCACCGTGTCCAGGTCCACGCTCGGAGCCTCCGGAAGATCCCTCGCGAACACCTCGACCCCCTGCGCCGCGAGCGCGCCGAGATCCTCGCGGTCGTCGGCAGTGAGGTGGAGATAATCGAGTACGCGCGTGCGTTCGGGACCGGCATGGAGTCCGCCGAGGTTGATCGCCCGCCCCTGCCCGAGTCCGTC
Source organism: uncultured Gemmatimonadota bacterium (assembly GCA_938030915.1). GTDB lineage: Bacteria > Gemmatimonadota > Gemmatimonadetes > Longimicrobiales > Gaopeijiaceae > UBA2589. The sequence goes on along the minus strand of CALHIO010000109.1, from coordinate 4,102 downwards.
CAGGAGAGCACGCATGGATCCGATCGTCCTGGTGAGTACGACGGTCCGGACGTGGTCACGGCTCCACTCGTCGAGGTGCGCCCTGGCGTCCTTCACGGTCGCAAAGACCGCATCGGCCTCGGGAGCACCCAACGCATACAGCTCCTGTTCCCACGCGCTGCCGGCGATCTCATCATCGACCACGACATAGCGATCGGGGCGCAACTCGTGGCCCCATCCGATCACGACCTGGCCGTGAATCAGCCGCTCATCCACACGGTAGAGAACGACCGACACGACCCTCTCCTAGGCCCGGGGCACCGGTTGGGTGATCGAAGCCCGACCTCGGTCCTGAACACGCTGCACGAGCTCGTCGAGCGGGAGGTCGTGGTGAAATACGAACTCGAGCAGCATGGCAAGGTTCACCCCCGCCACAACGGCCCTTCGCTCACGATTCCGGCACGATGACATGGCCGCCATGCCGCAGCTCCCCGCCAGGAGATCGGTGAATACCACCGCCCCCTCCTCTCCGACGAGGCCCTCGAGCTCGTTCCTCAGCTCATCGGGCCCCTTCCCGTCATTCGAAACCGGAACCAGAGCATCGGCCCGATCTCCAGCGATCCGACGCACCGCGTCGACCATGGCGGTCGCCATCGGACCGTGCGCGACCACCACGCCTCGGATCGTCGGGCCAGGCATCGCTACTCGTAGTCCTGCTCGAGGTATTGCCGAAGCTTGCGGTCGAACGCTGCGGCAGAGTGGACACCCGAAAACTTGAGCAGGTGATTCATGGCGACCACTTCGGAGATCACGGTGATGTTCTTGCCCGGGTTCAACGGGACGGTGACCCGAGGGATCGGAACTCCGAGGACGTCCTCCATTTCCTCTTCGAGCCCGGTACGGGAGTAGTCGCCGTCCTGGTCCCAGAGTTCGAGGTTGACGATCACCTCGATCCGCTTCTGCTGACGGATGGCGCGCACACCGAATAGGGCCGACACATCGATGATCCCGACACCGCGGATCTCCATGTGGTGGCCCTGAAGCTCGTGGCCCCGCCCCATGATCACATCGTTCCCCTGCCGCGTGACGATCACGAGATCGTCAGCTACGAGTCGATGCCCCCGCTCGACCAGATCCAGAACGCACTCGCTCTTTCCGACGCCGCTCTCCCCGACGAACAGGAGCCCCACGCCGTACACGCTCGCGAGGGAGCCGTGAAGGGTCGTGCGCGGAGCGAGCTGCAGCTCGAGGAACGGCTTCAGGAGCTGGTAGACCTCTTTCGTGCTCTTCGGCGACCGCAACACGGGGACACCGTGTGACGTCGCAGCGCCGAGGAAGTAATCCGGAACATCCAGTCCCTTCGCGACAAAGACCGCTGGAACATCGAATGCGAACAGCACGTCGAGCCGGGTGGAGGCCTCGGCCGAATCGAGCGTGGCCAGATACGTCATCTCGGTCTCGCCGAAGACCCACATCCGACCGTCGACGACCCTGGCCGTGTACCCCGCAAGCGCCAATCCCGGAGCGGTCACATCGGGGTCACTGGCCTGGCGGTCGAGACCCACATCGTTGAGTGCCTCGAGGGCGAGCGTCTCCTGCTTCGCCTCCAGGATCTCCCGGACGGTGATGCCCCTGGATCTCAGCGGATCACTCCGTAGGCGTGCGTTCGGAGAGCGGAGGCGCCTGATGGTCGCGTCGCTGCTCACGAGCATCGCGCAGAAGACGGCGGATGCGATCTATGACGGTCGAGACAGCTCCGCGGAAGTCTTCCGCGTCTCCGTGGGCGGTGACATGCGGAGCGCCGTCTATGTGAACGATCACCTCGACCTCACGCGTACGCTTCTGCTCGGAAAAGATCACCTCCGCAGCAGTGGCGCGGGGCTCGTATTTCGTCAGACCGGCGATCAGGGTTTCGGTCCGATCGAGGATGCTCTTCGGAACTTCACAGTGCCGTTCAGTGATGCTGACTCTCACCCTGCACGTCCTTTCGATGTCAGTGCCACGGTCCCCTGAAACCTACTCAGGCGCCGAACCGTCTACCACCCGGTTAAGCAGAGCCTCCACCCGGAGCGCGGAGGCGTCCCACGAGTACTCCTCGGCGAACGACCGTGCCTGCTCCGACATGCGCGCACGGCGTCCGGGATCCCGGATCAGCACGCGCAGCGCGCCGGCCAGCGCTTCGACATCACCGTGCGGTACGAGCAGGCCAGTCCGATCATGCTGTACGGACTCCCGAAGACCGGGCGCGTCGCTGGCCACCGACGGGGTTCCGCAGGCCGCCGCTTCGATCACGGAGATGCCCCACCCCTCCTTCTGCGAGGTCAGCACATGCAGCCAGGAGCTTTGCAGCAACTCGAGCTTCACGTCATCCGGTACGTACCCGAGAAGTCGGACCCGGTCGGACACGCCGAGCCGGATCGCGAGTGCCCGAAGAGCGTCGGCCTGGTCCCCGGTACCCCCGACCCGAACTTCGACGTCGATCCCGTCACGGGCGAGCCTTGCAACGGCCTCGATGACGAGATCGACACGCTTGTACTGTTTCAGACGCCCGAGGAAGAGAAGCGTCGGGTGCACGGTCTTCGAATCGGGACGAGGCACGTACATGGCCACGTCGACCCCATTCGGAACGACATCGATGTCCTCGGCATGGAGGCCTCGGGCCACGAGATCAGCTCGTGTGCTTTTGGAGACCGCGATCGTCGGCGTCCCCCGGTAGACCGCCGGAATCGGCCGCTCCAGCAGCCACGTCGCCGCCGCGATGGGCACTGAGGCGGCCTGAAACGCGGTGGTTCCGAACAGATGATGCGCCACGAGGACGACCGGGGCTCCCACCCAGTAGGGCGTGAAGATCGGAACCTTGTTGAGGTCCTCGACGACCACGTCGAACCCCCGACTCGCAAGAATCCGGCGGTAGTACGCGGGCCCGGCCAGCGAAAACGTATACCGACCGCCGGCCCGGTGGACCTCGATTCCATCCAGCGTCGCGGTGGGCTCGCACCCGGGCCAGCCGGACACGAGCGCGGTGACCTCATGCCCGCGGGCAACCAGCCTGCCGAAGATTTCGTGGAGGTGCTCCTCGGCACCACCGGCTTGCGGATTGTCCCGGTCCAGCCAGTTGACGACGAGGATCCGCATGGAGCCCGTGGGTGGCGCGACCGGGGTCAGCCCCCGTTCGCTCGACCCTTGTACAGGGCGTCCAGGACACCGTTCACGAAGCGGGGTGATTCGTCGCCGCCATACGCCTCCGCCAGATGGATCGCCTCCTGAATGGCGACTTTCGGCGGAATGTCGTCCCGATACAGGAGTTCGACGGCGCCAAGCCGCAGGACGGCTCGATCGATGCGGGACAGTCGGTCGAGGCTCCAGTTGTCCAGATAGCGTCGCAAGGTGCGATCGATCTCGTCGATATGCTCGTCCAGCAGGGTCAGGAGCGCTCGGATGTAGGGAAGCCGGCGCTGCGCAATGCGGCGGGTCGCCGTGGTGTCGACGAGCGCATCCCGAAGCGTACCCTCGAACCCACTGCTCTCCCACCGATAGTGAATCTGGAGGGCCCACGCTCGAGCTCGGCTGCGATCGATCCGCTCCGAACGATCGAGTTTGACCTGGGGCGGGGCGTCGTCGAAGGTCATCCTTCGCCTCGAAGCTGGCGAACGACGGAAACCATTTCGAGCGCGGCCATCGCGGCCTCATAGCCCTTGTTGTCCTTCCCCTCGCCCGCCCTTGCCTGCGCCTGAGCGAGATCGTCCGTCGTCAGAACCCCGAACACGACCGGGATGTCAGCGGCTCGCGCTACCGCTCCGAGCCCCAGCGACGTTTCCTGACAGACAAAGTCGAAGTGAGGCGTCTCACCCCGGATCACACACCCCAGCGTGATCACCGCGTCGAATCGCCCCGCCTCGACCGCGCGCGCGGCCGTTTGCGGAAGCTCCCACGCCCCCGGGACCCGAATCGCTATCACGTCTTCGTCCAGCGCGCCGTGTTCGGCGAGCGCCTCACACGCTCCACGGAGGAGACTGTCGGTGATCTCGGCGTTGAAGCGAGCGGCGATCACCGCCACCCGTAGCCCTCCTGCGTCGACCTGCCCGCGGCGCTCATCCACGGGAGAGCCCCCGGAACTCAAAGG
>CALHIO010000108.1 GCA_938030915.1 uncultured Gemmatimonadota bacterium | reverse complement strand
TATTCGAGATTTTTTCGGATAGGCGCTACACGCGCCACGGGGACACCTGCTCCAGCGACGCCGGGACCACCACCGGCGCGGCCCGAGACCCCGAGATCATCAGTTCAGTCATGCCCCACACAAGGGCGTCGATCCTGTCCGGCGACGGACCAGAGGGGACCCACTCGCACATCTGATCCTCCAACTGGTGAAACATGCCGACATGGTGAATCTTGCCCTGCTCATACATGGCGGCGATCGGCTCCGCCCGGGCATACTTGCCGCGCGACGCGGTCACCATCTTGATCGGGACGGTGTCGTCGACCGTGGCGAGGGTGTGGCGCACCATGTCGCCCCCCTGATTCGCTTCAGCGACGACCCGGTCCGCGCGGTGCCGGTAGTAGGCGGCGATCGTCGCGGTGCCCCACTCGTGCGGTGAACCTTGAACGGTGTCGTCCGACAGGACATACCCGTGACCGTCGATCCCGAGGCCGACGACGACGATGCCGGTTTCGTTGCCGTGGGCTGAGGCGGCGGGGTCGACCGCGACAACGATCCGCTTCATGTCGGGTGGGCGGGAGGTGCGGGTGTCGTCGAGTGTTGCCCGCTTCCAGAGCGCACCCTCGACGTCGGCGAGAAGTTCGGCGTGAAGTTCCTGCCGTCCGATGCGGGTCCCCTCGTACCGGTCGCGCATCTCCTGAATGAAGTGTTGGGAGAGGTTGCCGATGTTGTCGTAGGTGGAGCCGGTAGTGACCGCGACGTCATGCCGGTCGAGTAGTTGCTTGATGAGTGCCGTCGGTCTCGGGGTGGTGGTGGCGACGACGCGCGGGTTCTTGCCGACGCGGAGTCCGAACATAAGTTGATCCCATGCGTCTGGGTACCTCCACGCGGCCACCTCATCTGCCCATGCGAGGTCATGGTTCGGGCCTCGAAGCCGGTCCGGTTCCTCTGCGGAGTAGGCGACTGCCATCGCTCCGTTCGGCCATGTCAACCGGCGCTTCGATCCGATGTACGTCGGACGTTCCGCGTCCGGTGTGATCGACAGGATGCCTGAGTCGCCCTCGATCATCGTGTCGCGGACGTCTGCGGCGGTACGACCGACGAGGGCGATGCGGCCCGCCTGCCCCGTTCTAACCTGCTCTCTGATCCACTCGGCTCCGGTCCGTGTCTTGCCGAAGCCACGACCGGCGAGGATCAGCCAGACACGCCAGTTCCAGTCGGGCGGCTCCTGCGCCGGGCGGCGGAATACCCGCCAGTCGAAACGAAGATGCGCCGCCTCCTCAGATGTCAGTCCGGCGACATAGTCGCGGGCCTGACCGGAAGCGACGAGCCGCTCAAAGAGGCTTCGCTGGTCGTCATTCATCGCCGTCCGAGTCGCTGACCTGTTCGATCTGGTCGACCCGGGCGAGCAGTTCCGACACGAAGTCGATCTCGATAGCGCCGCCATCCGCGCCAGTCACCTCGGTCTTCCGTGGCGCGTCCAGTCCCCACAGGTCGGCGCGACGCTTCTCGATCCGCAGAGCCTCATTGACGAGGGACAGGTCACCCTGATCTACCTCGCGCATCACTCGCTTCAACAGGTAGTCGAGACGCTCCGACTGAATGAGGCGCTGTTGCTCGATCGTCTCCACCGGGAACCGCTTTGCGGCAGAGTCGTATGCGCGCTTCGCTCCCGACGAGTCGGCGTACCCGACAGCACGCGCGATCTCCTCAAAGGTCATCCCGAGCGACCGCAGTTGCCAGACCTGCGTGTACCGCTCGACGGTCTCAGGTGGAATCTGTTTCATAGGGGCGTCTCCCGTTGAGACTCTAGCGTTGAGACTTAGAGCGCGAGCATCTGTTCGGTAACGAGGATGTCTGCGCTTATATGTTCGTCGGTGGTGTTGTCGATCTTCTCGCCCTCAACCCATGTCCGGTTGAGCATCGGGTGAGTTTCATCTTCGGGTCCGTGGTCGGTGTCGGGGTGGTACGCGATGACGTTCAGTTCTTGTCCGGAGTCGGCGGTGTGGAAGGAGTGGACGACGCCTTGCGGGATGATCCAGATCATGCCGGGCAGGAGGTCGAGTTTGGTTCCGTCGCCGTCGATACAGTATCCGGCTCCGTTGGCGATGGCTCCGCATCGGATGGAGGGGTGGGTGTGGGCGGTCTGGTGGATGCCGGGCGGGAAGTGGAGCAGGTTGAGGCAGGGGTCCTCGAACTTGGGTGGGGCGATGATGAGGCTGTCGGAGCATCCGTCGATGTAGCGGAGGCGTCCCTTCGGTTCGATGGGTCCGCCGAAGGTGCGGAGTGGGGTGAAGGGTGCGCTGTGGATGGCGACGAGGCGGGTGCCGGGCGTGAAGGTGAAGCCTGCGGGTGCGGGCACCACGAAGTATTCGCCCTTCTTTAGGTGGGTGATGCCGTGCCGGTCGGTGATGGCGACGTTTCCTTCGGTGACGTATCCGAAGTATGCGCCGGTTGTTTCTGGCGGGTTGGCGAAGGTTCCGGCCTTGTGGTCCTCAGAGATGTTCTCGAAGCCGTACACGGTAGATCGGCGGACGATGCCAGAGGGCAGGGTGTCCTCAACGGTGATGAGTGGTCCGAAGTAATCGGTCCATGTGGTGAATCTCAGATCATTGTCCATTGTGTCATTCCTGTGGTAACTAGGTCGCTTTCGTGGTTGGGTCGGATGCTGGCGATTATACGCACACCTGCTTCTACGGTGTGGAACAGCGGGTGTCCGCCGTGGTCACCTCCCCGATAGGTGGTGACGTTACCGAGCGCCCTGTCGACAATGATGACCGCCTGCGATGAGTTATCCGGACAGTTGAAGACGTCGTGGGGATCATGGTCGTCGAGGAGGTTAGCGGCGTGATGACTGTCTGATGGGAAGCCCGATGACGCGAGGTGTTTTAGGGTGCCATTGTGGGCGACAAGTCGATTCGCGAGGTGGATCGGTTGTCCGTCCTTAGGGTCTGGCAACGTCCCGGCGGACGCGCCTGATGTTGCGAGTCGGGAGTGGCCGAGCGCCATCCTCCACTCACCCTCCGGAAGATCGACTAATGGTCCGCTCCCATAGTCGACATGCCACCGCCAGTCGCCGTCGAGGAGTGCCCATCCGTGAGAGTGTGGGCCGCGTCCACCTACCCGGGCGCATAGGTTTGTGTAGCGGCTCGACTCGAGAATCCCGTGGGGTCCGGCGTCGAGGAGGATTAGTCCGCACACACTTAGCCGCCGTGCCGGTCGACCGCCTCCTGCGCTCCGGGTATTAGCGCAGAGGCCGCATTGCGAACGACGTTCGGGTCGATCTGCCACGTTTCATTCCATCCTTGCTCCGGGGTGGCGCACCATTGACGCTGGGGCCACGGACCTGTCCCGACACGGAATCCCCTCGGCCACCAGTAGCACGGAGGCAACGGCACCTGAAAGGCCCCGAGGACACACAGAACATCCTCGTGACTCCATCGGGCTATCGGCGATGCCCTCCACCATCCGGCCCGGTCCCGATACTTGATGTCGCCCGTCCGAGAAATGTAGTTGCCGTCCGCGTAGCGTCGACCCATGATGAGGCACGGTGAGCCGGTCCGCCTCATAAAGATGCGCTGACCGTCCTGCTGATTTATCTTGAACCACTTTGAGGCGTTCGCCGTGTTAGGGAACAGCATCTGCGGATTCTTCTGTAGCCACTCTAAACCCAACGGACGTTGCTCTATCGACAACCCCCACGGCATGTGATCTGTCGCCCACGTTAGAAACGCCGGGAACTCCAGTTCTGAGATGACGAGGACCGCATCATCAACGTCCGCCTGCTCTGCGACATAGCGGAGTGCCTGCGAATCCTTCCCGCCAGACCATGCGAGGGTGACATGCCCAAAGGTTCGGCGCAGTTCCTTTATGATCTCAACGCCCTGCTCGACGAGCCTGTTCGCGCGGGCAACGTCGGGAGACTCATACGACTTCGCTAATGCCCCCGTCCAGTCAGACTGCGAACTCCGCTGTTTCTTCGGAATCATCCTGAAACCGACTGTCAGTCGTACTTCTTCGGTGCGGGCTTCCACGCTTCCGAGAAGTCGCCCTCTCCGCGAAGAACTGTCTTCTTGCCGTGGGCCATGAGGCGCTTGACTTCTTCTGCTTCCATGCCGACGCGCTTCTCGATCTCTTCAGGTGAGCATCCGAGGTCGATAAGTTCGGTGACGATGTCGGCCATCTTTAGGACGGCGTGAGCGCCGCGCGCCCGGTTGTGTCGGATCGTTGACATTCTCTGCTGGGCGGGGTCCGGGGTGACGCGGACAACGGGGACGACTCCGCCGGTCATCGCTTGAATGTCCTTGTCGGTTGAGCCGAGTGTCCACCGGTGGAAGCCGTCGACGATCTCGCCGTCGGGTCGCGCGACGATCGGTTGTGTCCAACCGTCCTCCATGATCGACTGTTTCAGCAGTTTCATTTCTGTCTTGGCGACATGGTTCGGGTTGTAGGCGTTAGCGCGGAGCGTGGTCGGGTCGACCCATTCCACGTTCGCGATCGGCTGTTGGTCACTTGATGAGGTCAAGGGTTCCCTCCATTCTCATGCGGTCGAGTTCGGCATCGTACTCCTCGCGGAGTCGGGCAGTCTGAGCGGCACCGGGCACCATCATGAGTTCGTGGCGCATCTTGACGTCACCGAGGACGATGATGCGGATAAGGCTAAGCCATGACAGACCGGTTCGTGGATGTTCGGTGTACGGCAGGATCGGTTCACGGGTTGAGTTCTGGTGGCGGCGGATAAGCCGTTGTGCCTTTTGCGCCATCGACGCCCTCATCGCCGGGTCTTCGTAGGCCATGATCGCCTGTCGAACAAGGTCGCGGTAGGTCTGCCCCGGCTGTAATGCGGGCATAACATCTGACGTTTTCGTGCCACCGCTCGCACCGTTGAAAGCCTTGCCGTACAGGGCAGTCTGAGAATACAGGGCCGCTGTTCGCGCGCCGGGCACGCGGTCGAGCATCTTGTCCCACAGGTCGGGTGCGAGTATTTGCCATTGGTACAGGGACCGTGACGGCTCCTCGCCGAACGGGGTGCCGATCCTCTGCTGATTCTTCGTGAGCATCATCGCTTCGAACTGGTCGTACACCTGCGAGTAGTCCCATCCGAACTTTCGGACCGCAACCCAAATGTCGTCGTCCGTCCAGTCGAACACCGGATACGCCTTCACGCACCACTTAGCGTTCGAGAATGGGTTGAGCCAATGATCCCAGTTGCCCTTCTGCGATGCGAAGATTCGGCGGCGCATCATCGACTCGGCGGCACGGATGCCGAGGAACACGGCGCAAGTCTTCGTCCCGTAGGCGTCGCCCTGCCAGTCACGGAAGAAGTACGGGCCGATGGTGGCGAGCGTCCGTCGCTCGTCGATCTCGTG
>CALHIO010000107.1 GCA_938030915.1 uncultured Gemmatimonadota bacterium | reverse complement strand
GTCCCCTGCAGGAGCGTGGCGGAGCGTTGTGGAGTCTCGTATTCGCGAGTGCTGCAACGGGCGTTCCTCCATTCTACGGGACGAGTCTCGCGTCGGGTGCCGTGGGCATGCGCCTTTCACCCTTCATCACCGCGGGTGGCCTGGGTCGGTTCCTGCGCTTCGGTGCGCTGGCATGGGCCGGCGCTGCGGTGGGAGGGTGACCATGAAGATGGAACTTCTGATTGGCGCCGAGGCCTTCTGGGGCCGGCTGAACGAAGACCTGCAGAAGGCGGAGCGTCGCGCGTGGGTGCAGACGTTCACGTTCGAGGCCGACCGGGCCGGTACCCGGTTGGCTCGAGCCTTCGAACGCTCCAGTGCCCGCGATCGGCGACTCCTCATCGACTCCTACTCGCTCCTGTACCACAGTGACCGGGTGATTCCGGGGCCCGCCTGGTTCGACCGGTCGCTGCGTGCCGAAGTGTTCCGGACCCACCGGTGGGTTCGACGGCTACGTGATGGAGGAACGTCTGTTCGTTTCGGCAACCCGCTCGGCAGGCGGCTGACCGGACTGCTGCGACGCAGTCACAAGAAGGTGGCCCTGTTCGACGACGGGATCGCCTACCTCGGAGGCATCAACTTCAGCGACCACAACTTCGCGTGGCATGACATGATGCTTCGTGTGGAGAGCGATGAGCTGGCCCACGTGCTCGGGCTGGACTTCGTCGGGTCGTGGTGCGGGCGGCCGGTGGCATGGGACGCGGAGTTCGACGGGCTTCGCGTCATCTCCGCGTCCGGACATCGGAACCGACACGCCTTTGCTCCGGTCGTCGATGCGATTCGGTCCGCCGAGTCGTCCATCGACGTCGTGAGCGCGTACGTGTCGCATCCCTTTACCCGCTACCTGGCCGACGCGGCCTCACGGGGTGTGCGCGTACGCGTCCTGACGCCGGCCGAGAACAACAAGTCGAATCTCGCGCGCCACATCATCGAACGGGGCCAGCGGCACGGCTTCGAAGTCCTGAAGTACGTCGGCGGGATGAGTCACATGAAGGCGATGCTGATCGACGGTGAACTGCTCGTGGCGGGCTCGAGCAACTTCGACTTCATGAGCCTGACGCTCCTCGAGGAGCACATCGTCATGTCCAGACAGGCGCAACTCGTCGCCGACTTCAGAGAGAACGTGTGGATGCCCGAGCTGGCACGAGCATCTCGAGTCCTCAACGGGTCGTCGCTCGGCACCCGACTGGGCGACCTCGCCGTACGTGCCGGGGCGTTGATCGCCGCTGGCCTTGCAACCAACTAGGAGAACACCATGAAGACAGATACGACCCGCACAGCGACGGTGCTCGCGGCCACGATCATCATGAGCGCAGCCGGGCTTTCGGGGCAGGAGATCGCGATTCCGGACGTCGTACCCACTGCGCGTCCCGCGTGGGTCTCGGATGACATCCCGGACGATGTATGGCAGCGGGTTGAGGCCTCGGTCACCGCCGAAGACGAGAAGCGACAGGAGCTTCTGGTTGAAGCGGAACACCATGCACGGACAAGACTCGCCGAGCGCCCCGAAAGCGTCGATCGGCGCTTCGCGCTCGCCGTGGTCCTCGGCATGCGCGCGGATCGGGAAGGCGGTCGAACCAAGATCAGGGCCGCTTCGGCGCTTCACGACGAGCTGTCGGCCATCCTCCAGGAGGAGCCCGAGCATGCTCGGGCCCATTATCTGCTTGGGCGGCTGCACGCGGGCGTGCGACGAATGAATGGGGTCACGCGATGGCTGGCTACCAATCTCCTCGGGGGCGCGACGCTCAAGCAGGCGACGTGGGCGGGTGCGGAGGAGCACCTCGCCTTCGCTGAGCGCCGCGAACCTGAGGTGCCTGATCATCACCTGCAGCTCGCTCGGCTGTACGAGGACACCGGGCGGCCGGACAGGGCCCGTCAGGAGCTCGAGCACGTGCTGGGGCTCGAGCCGCGGTCACCGATGGAGCGGGAGGCGCATGCCGAGGCCCTGCAGCGCGCGGTGGCGCTCGGACTTCACTGAGCGACCGGCTCCGGCGCCTTCGTATCGGAGCCGGTACGTTCAGACTCGGAGCCGGTGCGTTGAGATGATGTTCGAAACTTCCGGCGCGCGATTCTCGAAGGGCACGGTGAGGAGCGGAATGTCGCTTCCCTGAAGAAGGATGGGAGGAAATGATGATTCAGGCAGGAAACCCGCATAGAAAGACGGCCCCCTGGTGGGTGGCGTTCGGCGCTCCGCTGATCGGGGTGCCGATGATGATCGCGCTGCTCGCGCTGGTGAGCTGAGCGCCGTCCCGGCCGGAGCGTTTCAGCTCCGCCGAGACCGGGCCGCGCCCGTCGGACGCTCCTGGCCGGAGGCGCCCGACGGCGCGGCCTTCGTCGTTCAGGGCGTTCGTACTGGAACCCCTACCCCCCGTCAGACCGTATAGGCTGTCATGGACGAGATCCGAATTCCGAACGACGCCACGTACGCCCCGTTCTCACTGACCGACGTGATCGCTACGGCGCCGCTCGCATCGCGCCTCCTGCTGGGGGCTACGCTGCCCGGTCGTGTTGTGAGTGCCGCTGCACTGGGCATGTACGCCGGGAGCGCGGTGAAGGACTGGGTCAGTCGCCGGGACATGCGTTGGATCGACTTCCAGCGGGAGTTCGGTTGCGACGTGAAGACGCTGAACGAGATGCCCGAGGCCGCTCGTCGGGCCGAGATCGAGAAGCTGGCCCGTCGACTGGACGAAGGCTGGACCGACGAGAAGATCCCCAGGGACGAACTCGCCGTCGCGGTGAACGGACATCTGACGGAGTTCATCGCCGGTGTCACCGGGCAGCGAGTCCACACCAGTTCCGAGGTGCGGGACTTCACGCTGGCCAAGCTCATCTTCCCCTTTGCGATGGGGGTTTGTGACATCGTGTCGGGGGATGTCGCGCTCTTCCGTGACACCGGGATCTTCGAGCCGCACGTGATCTGTCACGAGTTCGTTCATCGAAAAGGATACTGGAAGGAGCTGCACGCTCAGGCTCTGTCCTACTTCGCCCTGATGTCGTCAGGCGACCCGGTTCTGATCCAGTCCGCGCTGGCCGAACGCCTTCACCGGCAGCTCAAGGTGCTGGCTTCAGAGGATCATCAGGTCTATCACGAACTCGTCGATGAACTCGATATGCGGACGGAGCTCGCCGGGGCGTTGCATGCCCTGCGGCCGGACCCCGGCGTGTACGAGAGCTCCGTGTCCGTCGTGATGAAGCGCGTCTACGACGAACGCCTCAAGCTCACCGGACAGAACGGCATCTCCGATTACGACGTCGGGTTCACCAATTTCCTCTGGACGTTTTCAAAGAGCACCCGTGCCCGGCAGGAAGCCCGCCTCGCCTCTGTCTAACGTAGTCGTCCCTTGGGGAGGACTCGACTCGACCGTCGCTCAGCAGAACAGATCCATCTGAGGCCCCTGAGCCGAGGCCGGTACGCGAAATGACGCGGTCGAAAGCGTCGGCGGCCGGTCCAGGCCGAGCCGGGTGACCGACACCTCGAAGAGTTTTGCGAGCTGATCGGCCCAGAGCCCATCCCCACGACCGCGCACCTCGTAGCGAGCGTCGTACAGCCTCCCGCCGTGCATCTCACGAACCCTGTTCAGG
>CALHIO010000106.1 GCA_938030915.1 uncultured Gemmatimonadota bacterium | reverse complement strand
TATATCGGAGTCCCAAGCAAGGGGAGGCGCACTCGCCACCGGCGAATGCGCCTCCCACAACCTGCATCGAACGGCCCGATCGGCGGGGGTCATACCCCCACCGACCGGAGCCTATCGAGAAGAACTCAACCGCAGTCCGGCACGTTCTCGTTGGCACGGCACTCCACGACCGTAATCGGGAGCATCATGCCAGGCGAGGTTACGGCCTGAGACGCGGCCTGCCACCTCGAATCCGCCAGACCCCAACGATACATGTCCTGCAGTCGCAGGCCCTGCATCAGCGTGTTTGCCCTGCGCGTGTGCGACAGAGCCACGACCACGTCGGCGACACCGGCTACGGGTGACGCTCCACCCGCGGTGTACGCAGCCATGCCATCGATATCGACACGGATGTGGTTGATGTGCGTCTCGAAGCCGGCAACATCGCCCGCATTCAACGCATCCTCCGCGAGGATGAGATGCATCAAGCGCTCGGACGCCATCGTCAGCGACGAGAACGAATCGTCCCCGTACTGCTCTTCGGCTTTGGCGACCGCCGGATCAGGAACCCCGCTATACGGATCGAGCAGCGTGACGGCACCACGGGCTGTAGCACCCGGCCCTGAGCTCGCCACGAGCGACTGATCCCACTGGTTCTCGCCCCGCTGGTTCACGTTGCCGTGCTGCCCACTACCGGTCGAGGCAGACGAGAAGTTGACCTTGAACATCCAGTCAGAGCCCACGCCCACTTCACCGACGATCGCGCCGGCATCTGCCACCGCTGAACCGAAGTCCAGGGCGCAGCCCACACCGGTATCAAGAGCACAGCCACTTGCGGACGGATTGATAGCATCCCAGATGGCCGCCGACATATACGCACGCGCACGCATCGCCTGCGCCGCCAGCGCGACGTCAGCATCGCCGTTCGCCATCGCATCCGTGAAGTCCGCAATCGCGCTTTCGATCACGCTACGCATGTTGCCTGACCCGATCGGCGTACCCGACGACTGCTTGTCAGAGAAGACATAGTCTTCCTGACTCTCACCGACGATCAGGTTGATCATCCCGCGGTACAGCTTGGCACGCGCCAGCAGAGACGCCGGAGCGTCTCCTGAGCCAACGTGACCTTCCACGACACTGACGGCGTAATCCGCCATCCACGTCGCCTGACCAAGCGATGGGAACGCACCATCGGTGAACTCATTGAGCGGATCACCGATGAAGCCCTGGTCCAGCTGGCCCCACGCATCGCGGGAGCCCGTCCAGTACAGCTCGTCCGAGACGACGGCCGGCCCCTGCCAAACATTCGAGGCAGCCGACGACACCGAACGGAGCGCACCGTTGACGAGGCCCTCAGCCGCCGCAGGCAGCTGAACGGATTCCTCAACCAGGTTGTTCGGGTTGTTGACGTCCAGAAGGTCGCCGCACCCGGAGAGGCTCAGCGCGCCAAGCAGCGCGATCGCCGAGACATTTCTTGACTTAATCATGGTCTGATCTCCCTTAGAACGTGACACGCGTTGACAGCGTGAAACGGCGTGGGAGTGGCAGGGCCCAACCCTCGGTGCCCTGGAGGAAGTTGCAGTTCAGACCACCGTTACAACGACCGATGACGTTGGTCTCGGGGTCCATGCCCGGGTAATCACTACCGGGCATCCACAGTGCGAGGTTACGACCACCGAGGTTGAGCGTGGCCGTGCTGAGGCCCCAACCCTCTACGATGCTCGACGGCACCCGGTACGTGAGCGAGAGCTCACGGAAGCGAATCAGGTTCGCGTCGTAGATGCCGTTCATACCCGACATCGGCGCGAGGCCCTCGATGTTCTCAGCCCAGCTGATGGCCGCGTCGAGACGCTCCTGCGCCGAAGACGCGGGGTCCATCATGGTCGCGAACAGATTCGCCGAAAGGGGCGTGTTGCGACCGATCACAGCGTTCGCACGGCGGAACATGCCGGACAGATCCTGCGTCTGACCGCCCCACTTGTAGTCGAAGTTCGCGGCGACCTCAAAGTTCTGAGCGAACGAAGCCGTGAATCCGAACGAACCCGTGTAGTCCGCGTTCGGCTTACCCATGTCCGTCTGCAGCAGACCCGAGCCACAGTTGTTGGACGCGACGCCGCCGTTCGGCGTACCGAACCCGCTGTTACCAATCGCGAGCGGCTTGAAGGAACTCGGGCTCCGCGGAACGGAGAAGTAGTCCAGCGCCTGCTCGGTCGTCGGCACAACACACTCGCCACCGACCGGGGTCAGGATGTTGAGCGGGATCGGAACGTTCGCGAGAACCGCACCGAAGTACTGACCCGGGGCGTAGCCCTCGAGCAGGTAGTTCCGGTAACGCGGGTACGATCCACCCGTCTTGAGCGGGGGTGCCCCGCCCAGGGAAACGATTTCCTCGTTCAGGTACGCCGTGTTCGCAAACACGTTCACGGACAGACCCTCGCTCTGGAACAGATTGCCTCGGATCGAGGCCTCGATCCCGCTACCCGCGAGCTCACCGATGTTGACGAGCTGCGAGGACGTGAATCCACCGGTGACCGGGAACTGCCTGGCCACCATGGCGTCCTGCACGGAGCGGTCCCAGTACGTCAGATCGACAGACCAGCTGTCGTTGAACAGACCCACCTCGGTTCCGACTTCCCACTCGGTCGAAACCTCAGGCTTGAGGGCCTGGTTACCGAGGTTGGCCGGCGAGACGCCCGGGCCTACTTCAGACGGCGCCGGGTTGAAGGTCGTGAACTTGTCGAACGCGCCAGGCTGCAGGCCGGAACGCCCGAGCGCTGCGCGCACACGGAACGTCGAGAACGTCTCGTTCCGCCAGTCCAGTCCCTGACTCGGGACGATGGAGATCGACGCCTTCGGGTAGAAGGCTGTCTCGAACTCCGTACCGAACGCGGAGTTCGCATCCCAGCGACCACCGACGGTGGCGAAGATCCAGTCGTTGAGGCCGACCTGATCCTGCAGGTATCCACCGAGCTGCGTCACACGCAGCCAGCTCTCGGAGGCACCATCGTTCGCGAGCGCGGACAGGGTCTCGAGACCCGGACCCGGGAAGACGGACCCACCACCACCAGCGCTCTGACGCTGACGCAGGAAGCCCTGTCCACCGAACAGGAGCGTATTCTCGATGTTGTCGCCGAACATCGCGACCCACGAACCCTTCAGGTCCGCGGTGATCTCACGGCTACGGTCTTCGCTGACCGTACGGTCGCCGAAGATGTTCGCGTTCGTGAAATCGTCGACGTCGTAGCGGTACGGACGTCCGAAGACCCGGTCATCCGACGTGAAGTCGAGGCCGAAGGTCCCGTCGAGACGGAAGCCATCAATCGGCGTGTAGCCGATCGTCGTGCTTCCCGCAAAGTGCGAAGACTTGGCATTGTTCAGCTGGTACGTGAACTCGCGCGTCGTACCGAACGCCGGCGCACCGTAGTAGTTGGACCCCGTACCGGTCTCGGCCTGAGGCGTAGCACGTCGGAGCTGACCCATCAGCATGGAGCTGAAAACGCCGTAAATGTTGTTGCCGTTGTCCGGCGTGTGCTGCTCCATGTCCGAGAACAGCGTGCTGATCCCGATACGGACCTGCGAGCTTGGAATGATCGTGAAGTTCGACGTGATGCCTGCGCGGCGGTTCGTGTCGACCTCCGGTGAGATCCCGTCAACCTGCGGGAACACACTCTCCACATCCATGATGCCGTCTTCGTACGAGTACCGGCCGGAGATGAAGTAGTTGAAGACCTCGGAACCACCCGTCACTGAAGCCGAGTAGTTCTGGCCAAGGCCATTCCCAAGAATGTCCGAGACGGCGTCGTACTCGAACACCTCATACGGCGCGGGAGACACTCCGAACCGCTGCTGCATGCGGCTGGCGATCTCCGCACAGTCCCCAACATCGCTGCCACAGTCGCGGCCGATGAAGTCGGCGAGCGGCAGGATCCGGCCATTGTTCGGAGCGATCGACGTCCAGTCCGCCTGAACGGTGAACTGCGGCGCACCGGCGCGACCACGCTTGGTGAAGATCTGGATCACGCCGTTGGATGCCTCGGTGCCGTACAGCGTCGCGGCGGCGGCACCCTTGAGGATCTCTA
>CALHIO010000105.1 GCA_938030915.1 uncultured Gemmatimonadota bacterium | reverse complement strand
CGGCCATCTACTACGCGGCCACTGCGCACAGCGGACTGTGGAAGACCACGTCGGGCGGCGCGCTCTTCGAGCCGCTCTTCCAGAACGAAGGACTCATCGCGCTCGGTGACGTGGCGATCTCGCAGACCGATCCGGACCTGGTATGGGTCGGCGCGGGTGAGTCGAACAACCGGCAGACGACGTCGTGGGGTGGGGGTGTCTACAAGTCCACGGATGGCGGTCAGACGTTCGAGCACATGGGGCTCGCGGATTCACGGCACATCAACCGCATCCTGATCGATCCGCGGAATTCCGACGTGGTACTCGTCGCTGCGACGGGCCCGCTCTTCGGCGCGGGGGGCGATCGCGGCGTGTACAAGACGACGGACGGTGGTGACAGTTGGACTCGGGTGCTTGCGGTCGACGACGACACGGGTGCCAATGCGCTCGTTCGGTCGGGCACGAACCTGAACACGCTGTACGCCTCGACGTATCAACGACGCCGCAACGCGTGCTGCATGAACGGCGGTGGCCCCGGAAGCGGGGTCTGGAAGTCGATGGACGGGGGTGACACGTGGTCGCGCGTAACCGGTGGAGGCTTCCCGGACGGCCCTCTCGGCCGCATCGAGGTCGACGTGTACGGCCGCGACGACCAGATCGTGTACGCCCTGGTCGAAGGCCCTCGCGTAGGGGGCAACGGTGGGGGCGGAGCTCCGGATGACGACGAGGAAGTCGAGAACCTCACGGGTCTCTACCGCTCGCAGGACGGAGGGGCGACGTGGGAGCTCATGAGCAACACGAACCCGCGGCCGATGTATTTCAGCCAGGTCCGGGTCGACCCTGCAGATCCTGATCGTGTCTACATGGGCGGGGTGGGCCTGCACCTCACGATCGATGGGGGCGAGACGTTCGCGACCGATGCCGCACGGCTGACGCACGACGACGTCCATGCCATCTGGATCAACCCGGCGAACCCCGACCACGTCCTCATCGGGAACGATGGCGGCCTCGCCGTTTCGTGGGATGCCAGCCGCACGTGGAGCTTCCTGCCCAACCTGCCGGTCGGGCTCTTCTACCATGTGAACTACGACATGGAGCGCCCGTTCAACGTCTGCGGCGGCATGCAGGACAATTACAGTTGGTGCGGTCCGAGCGCGACGCGTCAGAATGTCGGCATCACCAACTTCGACTGGTACCAGGTCCGGGGCGGCGACGGCTTCGTGGCGATGCCCGACCTGCGCAATCCGCGCATCGTGTACGCCGAGTCGCAGAACGGGAACATCGTACGCCGCGACATCGTGACGGGTGAGTCGAAGAGCATCCGGCCGTCGGCGACCAACGTCGTGAACCACGAAGAGGGCGTCAGCTATCGGTGGCACTGGGACACGCCACTCATTCGGTCGCCCCACGACCCCGGTGTGCTCATCGCGGCCGCGCAGAAGGTGTTCCGTTCGTCGGACCGGGGTGATTCCTGGGTCGCCATCAGTCCGGATCTCTCTTCGGGGGCGGATCGGGACACGATCCGAACCATGGGCGTGCTCAACAGCGAGGTGACTATCGCGCGAAACGACGGCATTTCGAACTGGCCTACGCTCGTGTCGCTCGCCGAGTCGCCGGCCTCGGCCGGCGTCTACTACACGGGTGGGGACGACGGAACCGTCCACGTGTCGCGCGATGGAGGCGGGTCGTGGGATCGGATCGACGCCGGGCTTACCGGGGCGCCGGCCTGGGGTTGGGTCTCGGAGGTCGTGCCGTCGGGCTTTGAATCGGGCAGGGTCTATGTGACGATCGACAACCATCTGAACAACGACTACGAGCCTTATGTGTGGGTGAGTGAAGACTACGGCACGACGTTCCGGTCGATCACCGATGGCCTGGCAGGGGAGAACGTCCGTACCCTCACGGAAGACCACCGGAACCCCGACGTGCTCTACGTCGGCACGGAGACCGGCGTCTTCGTCACTCTCGATCGCGGGGAGAGCTGGCGGCGACTGCGCGCCAACCTGCCGAGCGTGCGCGTGGACGAGATCACGCTACACGAGCGGGACAACGCAATGATCGTGGCGACCCATGGTCGCGCGCTCTTCATCCTCGATCATCTGGAGCCGATTCAGCAGTACAACAACGCCCGGATGGCGGACGCCCAGCTCTTCTCGATTCCGACCGCGCTCCAGTTCAAGATGATGGACGACAAGAACGATGAGTTCTGGGGCCATCAGTACTTCGTCGGAGAGAACCCGCCGTCCGAGGCCGTCGTGCAGTATTACCTGGCGGACGACGTCGACGAGCTGTCGCTCCGGATTTCGGACGCAGCTGGGAGCGTGGTCCGCGAGTTGACGGCGCCGGAGAGCCGTCGACAGCCCGGGATCCGCACCCTGTGCTGGGATCAGCGGGTAGAGCCCGTGATGGGCGGAGGCGGTGGTGGATTCGGTGGCTTTGGACGTGGGGGCGGCAACGCCGATATCGAAGGTGTGCCTACGCCGGCGCCCGAGCCCGGGTACCTCTCGCGGGACATCTGTGAAACGGAGGTCGATGCGCCGAGCGGCGACGCCGGACCCTTCGTCGCACCGGGCACGTATTCGGTGGCGCTCGTCGTGGACGGGGAGATCGTGGACACCGAATCGATGACGATTCTGATGGATCCGGAGGTCGAGCTGTCGGGTGCGGAGCGCGTCGCATACGACAACGTCGCCAACGATCTGCATGAGCTTCAGCGCCGGGGTCAGCACATCGCGTCGATGCTCGGTGACGTGCACGACGAGGTCACCGCGGCCGCTGAGCAGATGGAGTCGATGGATGTGGCCCCCGACGTGGAGGAGGACTTCGGCGCCTTCCAGGAAGCGTGGGACGAGGTCCGGGTCAAGTTCGGCGTCCCACAGCAGCAGGGGGGCAGGCGCTTCGGAGGCGGCCAGGCCAACCCGGCCAACGTCTTTGGTCACGTCAGTGGCCTGAAGGATGAGATCCTGGCGTTCTGGGAGCCTCCCAGCGATGCGCTCATCGCGCGCTACTACGCGGCGAAGCCCGCGCTGGAGGCGGCGATGGTCGAGGCGGGAGAGGTGCTC
>CALHIO010000104.1 GCA_938030915.1 uncultured Gemmatimonadota bacterium | reverse complement strand
GGTGGTCGTCCAGGAGCATAGTCGACTCGGTGTGCCATACGCCGATGAGGACGCCGGTGTGATCGGTGACACGGCCCCCTTTTTCGAGGGTGCCGCACGAGTGGCGGAGATGGTGGCGGACATCGGTGCGGAGATGGTCTTCTACATGACCTGGGCGAAGGAGGCCTTCCCCGGTCAGACCGGTGCACTCGCGAACGCCTACGTCGAGGCCGGGCGCCGGCACGATGCGGAGGTCGCATCGGTCGGGCTCGCGTGGGCCCGCGTTCGGGTGGAGCGACCGGATATCGTGCTCTTCCACCCCGACGGCTCTCACCCCTCACCCGCCGGGACGTACCTGAACGCCGTCGTCTTCTACGCCCAGCTCACGGGTGAGTCACCCGTGGGTGCACCGGCCGAGCTTCATGGGGTCGAGATGCGAACGCCCGGCGTCATTGTCGCAGCCGAGGCCGTCCCGCTGGTACGACTCACGCCGGAAACGGCCGACTACCTCCAGCGAGTCGCGTGGGACATCGTGTCGGGCGCTCGCGACTAAAACGATCAGTCTCCCACCGTCGGCACTGTCGACGACTCGGACGACGGAGGATCCGGGGGAGGCAGCGGAGGCGCACCCATCGCACGCCGAAGGATGTCCGCCGCCTCGCGACAGTCGTTCGGGGCGCACGCCGCACTGACGGTCACGAGTTCCGAGGCCGCGCTGCGCCGGAAGAACGCAAGGATCTCGAGGAGCTTGGCCTTGCTCTCGAAGGGGGTATCGAAGCCCGCGACACGATACCAGTACCACACGACGCGAGCCCCCCCGGGGGTGCGGATCACCGCCTCGTGAAGGAAGCGCCGCGTGGGGCCGACCGGACCGATCACCCGATCGGAGATCACCATCGAATCGGCCGCGACCGCGTTCGGGTAGCCGATCATCTCGTCGCCTTGCTTCTGATCCATGAAGTACTGACGTGTGGCTCCGACCTCGTCGACCCCGTCGGTCAGCGTCCACGCCGCTTCCCGGTCCGCCCCCCGGAAGTCGGCGCGCCACGGGTCCGGCGTCTCCGCGCCGGAGACGGACCAGGCGTCTACGACGCCAACGACGGTTACGTCGGTATCCACATCATCACCCGGAGGAATCGCCCCGATCAGCATGAAGGCGAACGGCCCGGCACACACCGCGAGAGCAGCCTTGACCGCGCGGTGCGGCCGACGAGCATCGACGACCTCTGCCGTGGGATCGATACCGCCGCGTTCGACGCGGGCAGGGGATCCGAACCTCGCCTCGTCTCGGAGCTCGATGCGTCGGGCCAGCAGGTACGTCGGGAGCATCAGCGCCGTGAAGATCGCCCATCCCTGCCAGAGGTGGTCTTCGATATACGGCGACTGCATTGCCGTCGCTTCGCCGAGGAAGATGAGGGCCGACACCCGGATCCAGTTCCCGAAGATCGACATCGCTCCGGCGAGAAGGATGATCTTGGCCTGAGTCTGCCATCGGTCGACGAAGAGGTGCGCGTAGCACGCGCCGAGGACCAGGCCACCCATGAGATAATTCAGGCCCGCGCAGCCTTCCTCGACCAGAAATCTCCCAGTGGTGATCTGGATGTAGTCGTACCCGATCACGGCGGTGATCCCGGCCAGCTGCGTCGCTCCCCCACTCGCGATCACGGTAGCCCGCTGGAGCACCGGAACCAGAAAGCTCCAGAATGGCACCGCCAGCAGGAACGTCAGGCCGATGCCGAGGATCAAGCGCCGTGCCCCCCACCCGAAGACCGCAAAGCCCCAGCCCATCAGGATCACCGCGAGGAGGCCCTGCTGAATCAGCCGCACGTTCATGATCGCCGCGAACAACCAGACGCCGGACAGCACAGCCAGAACGGGAACGAGCTCGGCGACCCCTTCTCCCCGGACCGCGGTCAGGCGGTGACGATCCCGCCACAGCAACCACAGCGTCAGCCCGCCGATGAAGAAGCCGTGCTCCTGGTACGATACGCTCCAGGTGCCCGGCAGGCCGATCAGGGTCGGCCAGAAGCACAGCATCATCACCCCGAACGTCCACCCGAGCATCCGCCCCTCGTGACCGACATCCCGGGGCGTCAGGCGCTCGGCGAGGGAACGTGCGGGGGCGATGGCGGGGCTCCGGGGAGGACGTGATCTCATGTGCCCCAAAAGTTATGGAGCTTGGGGTCCGGGCCCAACGGTCATGATGATCCGGCTGAAGACAGCGGGCGTCTCCTCCTGGTCATGAGTTCACCAAGTATCCGGTTCCGTCCCAATCAGGCTCCCCTCGTACAACAGGAGCCATGCGCGAGCGAAGCCGACCTCGTAGGCAGCACTGAACCGTGGCGAGGCCGACTGAGCACAGAGCGTGGCCGCAGCACTCCGGAGTGCATGAACGGCGCCTGAATCGACACAACGAATCGGCATAAACGCGATCGTGGGGGGCCTCAACGCAAAGCCCCTCACAGCCATAAAGCCATGAGGGGCCACGCGTTCTGCCAGTGCGCCCGCCAGGACTCGAACCTGGGGCCTACTGCTTAGGAGGCAGTCGCTCTATCCACCTGAGCTACGGGCGCTTGTGCTGTTAGCCATTCAAGAACAACAGCTTACCAAGTCGCACCTGTCTGCCACCCCAACCTTCGCTCTCCCCAGGGAGCGCATAGGGGCTTTGCGTTGAACACTTCGACAGGAGATGCAGCGGAAAAGTCGTTCAGTCGCTCGGGTGTGTCCAGCAAGATGACCCCAGGCGAGTCATCTTGTCCTCCCTGGCTACAGCCTCAGATGGTCACCCAACAAAGGGTTGTCCTCCAACCGTTGCCAGAAGCCCTGAAGCGCCTCTTTTCGGAACGGACCGACGCACGCGCGTTCGGCTGTCTCTCGCGGTATCAGTGCGTCGGCAGTCCGGTCACATCATGCCGCAGGAGCAGCTTCCAGGAAGG
>CALHIO010000103.1 GCA_938030915.1 uncultured Gemmatimonadota bacterium | reverse complement strand
ATATGGGCATCGAGCCGTGCATGGTATTGCTGAGAAATCGAGCGCAGCAGCCGCTGGCGGCGCTTGTCGATCGTGACGAGAACGAAGTTCACGACGTGCTTCGGCATCGACTCACCGAAGGCTTTCCTCACCACGGCCTTCTTCGCTGCGTCGTCGATGCGCGGCGTCTCCAGGAAGAGACGGAATTTCGCGTCTTCGTCGATCAGTTTCGCGACCGTTTCGATCGCGTCCCCGTACTCCTGCAGCGCATCGTTCCGCGACGCGAGCTCGAAGAGCGTCTCCGCGTAGTTACGCGCTACGGTTTCGTCCCTCACGCGGCACCCCCGCCGGACCCGAGCTCAGTCAGATATCGCTCGACGATCGCGCGATCCTTGTCCTGATTCAGGTTCTCCTGCATGAGCCGGGAAGCCGCTGCGAGAGCCAGGTCCACCGCTTCCCTCCGAAGCTCGGCGATCGCCGCATCTCGCTCGCGCTCGATTTCGGCACGAGCACGTTCGACGATACTCTGGGCTTCGGCACGAGCCTTCTCTTCGATTTCCTTGCGGACCGTTTCACCCACCGCCTTGCCTTCGGCGATCAGCTCGTTCGCCTGACGACGCGCGTCAGCGAGCTGCTCCTTGTGCTCGGCGAGGAGCTTGGCCGCCTCTTCGTTTCGGTCGGCCGCCTCGTCCAGCGCGGTCTGGATGCCCTTCTCCCGGGCCTCGACAGCGCCCAAGATCGGTCCCCAGGCATACTTGCCGAGGATGAACACGAGGATGCCGAAGACGACCAGCGTCCAGACACTGAGTCCGGTGTTGATGTCGTACAGGCCACCCCCGCCTTCGCCGCCACCCTGGGCCAGAAGCCCGGCGGGCGAAGCCGCAAGCGCCAGTGCGGCCGCTGTGATTCGACTGAGTCTCATGATCTCTCCTGATTCTTCATTGGCTCGACACCGCGGTCGAGTGACCCGGTGTCAACTCACCCGCCCCGCTGTATCGCAGGAACGAGGCGAGGCGCGTCGCTGCCAAGGCGGGATGACGCAGGAGTAGCAACGCTACTTCAAGGAAATCCCAACGCCGGCAGCGGCGATGCATTCGCCTCGTTTAGAAGAACTTGAAGAGGATCGTGATGACGAGGCCGAAGAGGGCGGCACCCTCGATCAGCGCGGCGAGAATGATGCCGGCGGTCTGGATCGTCGCGGCAGCCTCGGGCTGACGAGCGATACCCTGGGCCACACCGTTACCGATCTGACCGATGCCGATCCCGGCACCGATGACTGCGAGACCGATACCGATACCGGCACCGAGGAGGTCGAGGCCACCAGAGGCCGCGGCTGCATCCTGAACCACGGCGAGCATTCCGTAGAGCATGTCGCTTTCCTTGGAAGTTTGTCGTTACCGACGGGTTGAAATCAGAAGTTCTGCTGAGAATTCGTTCGGTACTGCTAGTGAGCGTGCTGGATCAGGCCGATGAAGACGGCCGTCAGCATTGCGAAGATGTAGGCCTGCAGGAACGCCACGAAGAGTTCCAGGACCATGATCCCGGACACCATGCCAATCGAGGCGACGGTCACGCCGCCGGTGATGATCGCACTACCTCCGGCGAACATGAAGATGAGTCCAAGGAGGGACAGCACGAGCGTATGGCCCGCGAGCATGTTTGCGAACAGCCGGATCATCAGCGCGAAGGGCTTCGTGAGCTTCCCGAGGAACTCGACCGGCGTCAGGATCACGAGCATGAGCCCCGTCCCGACCGGGCCGAGCCCCGGAGGCGCGAAGAAAATCGTCCGCATGTAGCCCGCGAAGCCGAGCGTGCGCATTCCGGAGATCTCCGTGACGACGAACGTCACGAGGGCGAGCGCTCCCGTCACCATGAAGTTGCCCGTCGCAGTCGCCCCAAAAGGCACCAGACCGAGCAGATTCATGAAGAGAATGAAGAAGAACAGCGTCAGGATGTATCCGGTATACGCATCAGCGCCGTGTCCGATGTTGCGGCGTACGACTTCGTCCCGGAAGTACAGGACCATCGCCTCCATCGCGTTTGCGAAGCCACTCGGAGCGCGGTCGGCGTATTTCGTCCGCATCGCACGACCGATGGGAATGAAGATCGCCAGGCAGAGGAACGCCGCGAGAAGCAGGAAGAAGACGTGCTTCGTGATCGACATGTCGATCGTGAGCGGGCCCAGATGGATCGGGTCGAAGTGCGGCAGCGGGATGATCCACTCGATTCCGAGGATCACCACCTCGAGATACGGACCATCGAGCAGGTGATGCGTGAGCATGTACTGCAGGTCCGGGCCGCTCTCCGCCTCGGCACCGTAATCCTGCGCGGCCTGGGCCGCACCCTGGAACATGGCCAGAAGCCTCATCTATGCTTCCACCGTTTCGCTCGGCCCGATCCGGAAATACACCGGCTCGAGCAGCAATAGACCAAAGAAAAAACCTGCCAGGGCGAGAAGCATGGGCACCGCACCCTCCGTACCGGACCGGATCACGACGACCGCCACCGTGGCGATCACGGCCATCCGCACCAGCGTCCCACCGATCCAGGCCGCGAGAAAACCATTGAGCTCACTCCGGAAGCGATTCAGCGCCCAGAACGCGATGATCTGAACCGGAAGCGCAACAGCAGCCGCAGCCAGAATTCCACTCCGCCCTGCCGGCTCGAGGAACGGCCAGAGGCCGGCCACGATTGTCGCAATGGCAGCCGTCCCCGTGATCGCATACCTCACCGAGGTACTCATTGCGGGTCGTTTCCCCGCTCTCGAGGCTCAATCACGATGTGGTAGTACAGCCTGTAAAATCCTGCGCCGCCACCGACGAACGCACCAAAAACCGTGAGAATGGGCGCTGAACCGACCTTTCCATCGACCCAGTAGCCCACACCCATGAAGAGCAGAACGGCGAGGGCCCACGTGAGACCGTGCCCCATGAATTGACCGGACGCGCGCATCATCTCTCTGCGCTGTTCATCCGAATCGTCAGGACGCTGCGTCACACCGTACTCCCCCGGGCGTCCGGAGCCGCGCTCTCGACTTGAAAACGCACCCCGCACAGCCAGAGAAAAATAGTCCTTGTGAAAAAATGCGCAAGCGCTGTGACCGCCCGGAAAAAGCCCCGTAAACGCTACGGATTCGGACGATTCCACGCCCCGGACAAGGTGCTCCGCACGGCTCTTCGGACGGAGGCCCGGCGCATGACTTCCACGAGGCTCCGCAGCGGACACTCGGGCCCGTCAGGATCGGGCACGATCGCGCGCGTCGAACGGGAACGCAGGCTGCTTGACGGAACCGACGGGCCCGGTCAATGTTCGCGCCGGTCCCGAGCGGCTTCTTCGCGCACATGGCGTGCTCCGTACTCGGACGAATGAATGCCGCGACAGGAACAAGGAATGGCGACAACCGACCAGGCTCCCGCTGCCGAGCAGGACATCGAGCTCCTCGAGCGCGCAGCCGACGTGACGGCTGCGATGCGGGTGCAGGTGGCAAAACGCATCGTCGGTCAGCGAGAGGTCATCGACGAAATGCTTGTCGCTCTTCTCGCCAACGGCCATGCCCTCCTCGT
>CALHIO010000102.1 GCA_938030915.1 uncultured Gemmatimonadota bacterium | reverse complement strand
GATGACTTCCGATGCCCCGATCGTCGTGGAGGGAAATCGCTCGATCTCCGTCTGTATGCCCATGCGACGGGCGGTCTGGGCGACGGTTTCGATCCCGACTTCCTCCCAGCCGAGCCGGATCGCGATCATGTTGGTTGAGGTGTACAGACCCTCGCGAATCGTCATCGGCCCCTTGAATTCGTCCACGAAGTTGGACGGGCGCCAGTCCGAGCCGTCGAGCTGCGGATAGACGACGGGGATGTCCTCGACGATGTAGGATGGGGGGACCCCGGTATTGATGGCCGCCGTGTACACGAAGGGCTTGAACGACGAGCCCGCCTGACGACGGGCCTGCCGCGCGCGGTCGAATTTCGACTGCTGGAAGTCCCGGCCTCCGACCATCGCTTTCACGTGCCCGGTCTCCGGGTCCAGCGCGATGAACGCCCCCTGCAGGTATGGCGTCGCCGAACCGAAGGACTGAACGGTGTCGAACTCCTCGTAGCGCGGGTGACGGAAGTTGAGTGAGTCTCGCTCGATCTCCGCCCAGCCCACGTCCATCGCAGTCCGAGCCGCTCTCTGCATCTCCACATCGAGCGTCGTGTAGACGCGGAATCCGCCCCGGTAGATCTCGTCACCGAATCGATCGGCGAGAATCTGACGCACCCATTCCTCGAAATAGGGCGCGAATTGTGTGGATGCCCTGTCCGGCTCGGTTTCCGGAAGAGGAAAGGTCTTCCAGCGTTCCGCTTCCGACGGCGTCAGGTAATCCTGCTGCGCCATCAGGTCGAGTACCGTGTTGCGACGTGCACGGGCCCGCTCCGGATTGGTGAACGGATTGTACCACGTCGGCCGGTTGAGGATCGCCGTGAGCAGGGCCGCTTCCGCCACGTTCACCTCGGCGACGTCCTTGCCGAAGTATCGCAGTGAGGCGGCCTGGAAGCCGTACACCCCACCCATGTAGATCTCGTTCAGGTACGCTTCGAGGATCTGCTCCTTCGTGTAGGAGCGCTCGAGATCGAATGCGACCTGAAGCTCCTTGATCTTCCTCGTGTAGCGCTGCTCGAATCCAATCTCGGTGAAGAGGTTACGCGCGAGCTGCTGCGAAATCGTGCTTCCACCGCCGGCGTAGTTGAAGGTCAGGACACCCACGGCTGCGCGGGCAAAGCCGATGGGGTCGAAGCCGCCGTGCTGGTAGAAGCGCTTGTCCTCCATCGCGACCACGGACTGGGGGACGTACTCGGGCAGGTCCGTGATCCGGATGGGCGTGCGGCTTTCGAATCCGAACTCCGCGATCTGCTCGCCATTGGCCGCGAGGATCTTGCTTTTCTGTTCGTGCTCGAAGGTCGAGATCCGGGCGATCGACGGACAGGCGTCTCCGGCGCAGAGATTCTGCCACGTACCCCACGCGCCCCCGACGGTGAGCGCGACGAGGAACCCGAGGCCGAGGAGATACTCTCGCGGATACCAGAATCTGGCGAGCTTCGTTCGGAGTCCGCCGCCGCTCGATCCGCCTTTGCGCGGCTTCGCTCGTGCCATCATGTCGGTCGCCCGTGTGCCGGTCGTCGTGGGTCCACTCCGACTCGTTGCAAGCCGGGTGCCAACCGTTTGTTCGAGTCGAAGCTACCGAGAGTTCCGCAATCGACTCAAGCGTCTTGTTTGGTGCTGCATTCCGCGGCTTGACCGCGGGTAGGGGCGGGACGAAGCTCCGGGCGGCACCGCGACCCCGTAGACCCTTCATGAGACCTTTCCGATCTACCCTCATCACCATGGTGACGCTGGCGTATGCGGCGTCCGGCTGCGGGGGGCAGGCCTCCTCCGATCTCGTCCGTTCGTCCGACCCGCAGCTGGCGGCCATGGCGGCCGAGCTCCTTCCCGATCTGGCCGACCGGGCCGGTATGGAACTCTCGATGCCTGTTCGCCTCGAGCAGCGCAGCCGGGACGAACTCGTCCGGTATCTTCAGACGAAGCTGGACGAAGATCTTCCGGCGGATGAAGCGCGGGCGCGCTCAGACGCGTACGCCCTCCTCGGCCTGGTCGATCCAGACCTCGACCTGCGTGGCGTTCTACTCGGCCTCTACACCGAGCAGGTCGCCGGCTTCTACGAGCCCGACTCGATGGCGCTCTTCGTCCTGGACGACCAGCCGGAGGAGGCCGTCGAGGCGCTGCTGATCCACGAGCTCGTGCATGCCGTTCAGGACCAGAACGTGCCACTCGATGAACTGACGGACCCCACGCTCGGTAATGATCGTGCTGCCGCGGCGTTGGCCGCGATCGAGGGTCACGCGACGCTGGTAATGTTCGAGTACCTCACGGAGCAGCTCACGGGCTCTCCGATCGACCTGTCCCAGATCCCGGATTTCGACGCTCAGATCCGCCCCGCGCTCGCAGGCATGAACCAGCAATTCCCGGCGCTGGCGGAGGCGCCCCGGGTGATCCGCGCGTCCCTCCTCTTCCCGTACATCGACGGGGCGGTCTTCGTCCAGCGTCTCTGGTCGGACGGGGCCCGCGAGAACCCGTTCGGGCCGCTGATGCCGGGGTCCACGGAGCAGGTGCTCCACGATGACGCGGCCGCCCCGGTCGATCTTCGGGCTCGTGTCGAGGGTGGGGAGGTCCTCCTAGAGGACGTTCTGGGTGCATTCGAACTGCAGATCCTCCTCGAAGACGTGCTGGGGGTGCCGGGTGGCATCGCGGCTCAGGGGGAGGCCGGCGCGCTGGCCGCCTACTGGGATGGTGACCGATACGTGCTGGTCGACTCCGGCTCGGGCCTCGGGCTCGCCTGGGCGACGCTGTGGTCGGATCGCGAGGCGAGGGATCGTTTCGCCGCTCACGTCGAGGGCAGGGGTGACCGGTTCGGAGGCCCGGTCTCGGTCGATCGAATCGAGGTAGATGGGCGCCCCGCCACATTGATACGTATCGGCGACGACGGATTCCGGGTCTCCTTCGAGGCCGACCACGACGGTTCATGATCACGCCCGTCCACGAGGCAGCCCGCGATACGGTCGATGTCGGGGCAGCTGCGGGGGTGTACCCCGTCTTCGTGGGGCCGGATCTGCTCGAACACCTACCCGTCGTCCTCTCCACGTATGCCCCGACGCGCCGCGTCGCCGTCATTTCGGATGACGAGGTCGGCCCCATTCACGGCGCTTCGGTCGCGACAACGCTGGCGGACTCCGGCCACGACGTCACCGTTCTCACCTTCCCGGCGGGAGAAGCATCCAAGACCCGGACGTCCTGGTCGATCCTCACGGACGGGATGCTGGAGGCTGGCCTGGGCCGTGACTGTGTGGTCGTGGCTGTAGGGGGTGGTGTCACGACGGATCTCGCCGGGTTCGTGGCGGCGACGTATCTGCGTGGTGTGCCGATCGTCCATGTGCCGACCAGCACGCTCGCCATGATCGACGCGTCGGTCGGTGGAAAGACCGGCGTCGACGTTCACGCCGGTAAGAACCTCGTGGGAGCGTTCCACGCGCCACGCGCTGTCGTGGCGGATACAACGGTTCTGGCGACGCTGGAGAGGGCTCGTCGTGCCGAGGGGCTCGTCGAGGCGGTGAAGCACGGTGCGATTCGAGATGAAGCGCACTTCGGTCTGGTCGTGGAACGTGCCGAGTCGCTCATCGCGGCGGAGCCGATGGCGTGCGCGGAGGTGGTGGCGGCGTCGGTGCGACTGAAGGCGGAGGTGGTTGCGCAGGACGAGTTCGAGGAGGGGGTCCGTCAGATCCTCAACTTCGGACACACGATCGGGCATGCGATCGAGGCCGCCGCCGACTATCGGATCGGCCACGGGCGGGCCGTAGCGTGTGGGATGATTGCGGAGGCCCGGCTTGGAGAGGGGCTCGGCGTCACGGAGGCGGGCACGGCGGCCTGCCTGATCGAGGCACTGGCCCCCCTCACGGTTCGCGGAGAGGTGGATCTCGACCCGACGAAGGCACGCGACTTTCTGGGCGCCGACAAGAAGTCACGCGATGGCCAAGCACGGTACGTGCTGCTTCGACGGATCGGGGAGGTCGCACGCGATGACGGGTGGACGCACGAAATCGATGACGAGGCGGCCCACGCGGCGCTGGAGGCAGTCGTACGCGGCTGGTGAGAGAGGTCGAATCGGACGTCGCCTTGGGGTATCTTACGCCTCTCACTGGCCCTCACCGGAGGTGACATGACGCTCCACGAGCGTCTCGACGGCATGACGATCGGGTCCGCGCTCGCGACCCGTGCCACCGCGGATCCCACCGGCGTCTACCTCGTCGACGACGGAGGCGCGCTGACATTCGCAGAGGTCGATGCGCAGTCGGAGTCACTGGCTGCCGCGCTCGCCAACCTCGGCGTGGGCGCGGGCGATCGCATTGCGCTGATCCTGCCCGCATGTCCCGAGTTCGTCGTCTCCGTCTTCGCCGCGGCCAAGCTCGGCGCCATGGTGGTGCCGCTGAATCCGAGCCTTCCCACGTCGGAGCTTCAATACATGCTCCGTCACTCGGAAGCCGTGTGTACGATCACGATCGAGGGCCACCAGGGAATGGACTACCTGGAGCTCTTCGAGGAGTTGATGCCGCAGCTTCCTGCTCTGCGGTACCTGGTCACGGTCGGGGAGGAGGACCTCTGGTACGACGATCGGATCTTCCAGTACGAGGACATGCTCTCGGCTGGTTCGGGTCGCGACTTCTCCGCAACCGCGCCTGAACCCGGCGAGCCCTTCGCTCTGCTGTATACCTCGGGAACCAGCGGAAAGCCCAAGGGCGTCGAGCTCAGCCATGCGAATCTGCTGTGGGGTGCCGCTGCGACCGCCGGGGCGCTGAACATGACGGACGCGGATCGCGTCGTCGGGATCAGCGCGCTGTTCCATGTGTTCGGCCTTGCGTCCGGACTTCTGGCGGCGCTCGTCTCCGGCAGCTCGATCGTGCTGCAGGTCGACGGCACCGCCTCGGCGACGCTCGATGCGGTCGAGGCTACCGGGGCCACGATTCACTTCGGGATTCCGACACTCTTCGTCCAATCGCTCAGCGCCCTGTCCGCGCACCCCCGTGACCTGTCGACGCTGCGGCTCGCCGTCGTCGCGGGTGCTCCGGCAGGGGACGAATTCATCACGGATGTCTCGGATGCGCTCGGTGTGCCCACGCTGGCAGGGTACTCCCTGACGGAGACGTCGTCGGTCCTGAGCATCTCCCGCCCCGACGATCCCGAAGAGAAGCGGCGCTTCACGGTGGGTCGTCCGATCGCGGGAGCGGATGTGTGCATCGTGGACGTGTCGGCGGCCGACCAGGGTGTCCTTCCGGTCGAAAGCGTGGGGGAGATCCGCGTGCGCGGTCCGGGCGTGATGGTGGGCTATTACCGACAGCCCAAGCAGACCGCGGAATCGTACGACGACGACGGATTCTTTCGTACGGGGGATCTCGGCCTGCTGGACGAGGAGGGATTTCTTCATTTGGTTGGCCGAACCAAGGACGTTATAATTCGTTCTGGCTTCAACGTGTATCCCCGGGAAGTCGAGGCCCGAATCGGGTCGCATCCCGCGATACATGAGGCAGCGGTGGTCGGTGTGGCCGATCCGCTCCTCGGAGAAGCTGTTTGTGCCTGCGTCGTCCCCGTCGAGGGAGCGATCGTGACGGACCGGGAGATCGTGGACTGGTGTCGTGAGACACTCGCCGACGAGAAGCTTCCAGACCTGGTCCGGTTCATCGATGAACTTCCTCGGTCGGACACGGGGCAGGTACGCCGGGTCGAACTCTCCCGCACCGCTGAGGCGGAGGGACAGTCGGCCTGATGGGGCCGCCGCGTCCAAGGTGGACGCGCCCAAGGGCTTCCCCGACCTCGCTCGCGATCCAGCGACGTGACGAGGTGGGGAGGTCTCGCGACAGGACAATTCAGTTTGCGAGACAGACACCATGAGTGTTCCGTACACGCGGGCGCCCCACATGGGTGGCCCAGGCATGGCAGGCCCGGATTCGCCTCATGCCGCGCTCCTCATCGACTTCGACAATGTGACGATGGGGATGCGTTCCGACCTGTC
>CALHIO010000101.1 GCA_938030915.1 uncultured Gemmatimonadota bacterium | reverse complement strand
GGCTGTGAGCTCGGAAGAGGAGTACGAGAGGACAAATCAGCCGGTACAGGCCGACTGATGGTTCAATACCGAGCGGTCTTCGGGCCCGTCGCAGTGATCGCCCTCTTCCTCATCGGTATGCGCTGGTCACCGTTTGAGCCTCACCCACCTCCGGCGGACCCTTCCGGGTCACCCACGGGCGTGATCTCATGGAACGATCACGACTGGGACGTTTTCTCGAGCGTCATCGCAGGCGCAGCTGAAGGCGGGTTGGACGCGTTGCCGATGGGTGAGTTGATGGCCGTCATCGGCCAGAGCTTCGTGGGAACGGCGTATCTCCCCGGTACCCTGGAAGCCGACGGCCCGGAGCGGCTCGTCATCAACTTTCGCGCGTTCGATTGTATGACCTTCGTGGAGACGGTACACGCGCTCTCCGTCGTCTTGAAGAATGGAGCCGCCGATCGCCTCGATGACCGGGCCTCCGTAGAAACGGAG
Source organism: uncultured Gemmatimonadota bacterium (assembly GCA_938030915.1). Lineage (GTDB taxonomy): Bacteria > Gemmatimonadota > Gemmatimonadetes > Longimicrobiales > Gaopeijiaceae > UBA2589. Next base: position 15,362 of record CALHIO010000101.1, on the reverse strand, counting down.
TACGAGCAGGTCGTCCAGGCGCTCCGATACCGCAACGGGTTTCTCAACGGGTACGAGAGTCGACTTCACTACTTCAGCGAGTGGATCTACGACAACGACCGCAGGCGACTGATCACCGACATTTCCCGAGACCTCGGTGGCGTCCTGGACCGAGAAGTCATCGACTTCATGTCGACGCACCCCGACGCCTACGGTCAGCTCTCAAACCCGAGGGTTCTGGAGGACATCGAGAGCATCGAGCGTCGACTCAGTCAGCGAGGACGATACTTCATACCTCAAGACCGTATCGCCGCTGTCACCGATCGAATCCAGAACGGCGATATCATCGCCGCAACCAGCACGATCGACGGACTCGACGTCGCTCATACGGGTCTGGCCGTGTGGATCGATGATGAGTTGCACCTCCTGTATGCCCCACTCGACGGTGAGTCGGTGGAGATCAGCGAGCGGTCGCTCGCCGCGCGAATCCAGTCGATCGACAGTCAGGACGGCATCATCGTCGCACGCCCTCACGAGCCGGGCGCCGCCACACTGACCGATAACGAAACCGAGGACCGCTGATATGCTGCGACTACCCGCGTACACGTATCATCGGCCGAACTCCGTGGCAGATGCGATCGCTCTCAAGGTTGAGCATGGCGGCGACGCCATGTTCGTGGCTGGCGGCACGGACCTCGTTCCGAACATGAAGCACCGTCTGTTCGAACCCGGCCACCTCATCGCGCTCAAGGGCATCCAGGAACTCCGGGGAATCGAGGACGCCACGAACGACGGCGGTGGTGTGCTCCGGATCGGAGCGGCAGAGACTCTCGCGGCGGTCGCGGCGAACCCCCGGGTTCAGGAGCTTTTTCCGGCGCTAGCCGAGGCGGCAGCCCATGTGGCCGGCCCCCAGCTGAGGAATTCGGGCACGATCGGTGGCAACGTCTGCCTGGACACGAGGTGTACCTACTACAATCAGACGCACTTCTGGCGAGAGGCTCTCGGTTTCTGCCTCAAGAAAGACGGTGACGTCTGCCATGTCACTCGCACGGGAAAGAAGTGCGTCGCCGCCCACTCGGCGGACACACCGCCCGTCCTCATGACGCTGGGAGCAACCGCGGTCTTCATCGGGCCGGACGGCTCACGGGAAATTCCCGTTGCCGACTTCTTCGTCGCGGACGGGATCACGAACACGCGGCGTACCGCAGATGAGATCCTCACCGAGATCCACATTCCGCTGGCCGCGTCGACACGACGTCAGGCGTACGTGAAGCTACGTCAGCGGAAGTCGATCGATTTTCCGCTGCTGACGGTGGCCGTGGCGGCAGACATCGATGAAACCGGTGTAGTCAGATCTCTGGACGGCGTCGTTACCGGCCTGGGCTCGAGACCGAGGGCACTCTCGAAGTGGAGCGACGTCGCCGAAGGCCGCTCGCTCGACGCCGAGCTCATCGACGAGCTGGCGGAGCGAGCTCATCGTCAGTGTCATCCGCTCGAGAACATCATCGTAGACCCCGACTGGCGCCGCGCCATGGTCCCCGTCTTCGTGAGGCGTGCCCTGGAGCAGGTAGCGCAGGCTTGAGCCTGACCGTCTGGATCCTCCTCGGCGCGACCGTTCTGATCCTGATCGGCATCGACCGGCTTTCGCGTCGGGTCATTCAGCCGGCGCTCCTTCCTGTCGAGCGGACCGTGCCAGAACTGGGGCTTGCCCACGAGGACCTGCGAATCCAGTCCGGTGACCACGAACTCGCCGCCTGGCTGATCCAGCCTCACGAGTCGCAGCCATTCGAGCCCCTCGTTCTCGTGGCCCACGGGTGGAGCGCGAACTACTCGACCGTGCTCAGACTGGCAGGGCCTCTGGCCGAGACCGGGCACGATGTGCTCCTCTTCGACGTCCGTGGACACGGCCGCAACGCTCCTGAGCCCTACGTCTCCGTTCGGTCCTTTCGGGACGACCTGATGGCGGTCACCCGCTATGCGGCCACGCGCTTTCCCGATCGGCAGCTGGTGGTGATCGGGCACTCGATGGGTGGTGCAGCCGGAGTGCTCGCCGCCGCCGAGGGCGCACCGATCGATGGGCTGGTACTGGTCGCTGCGCCTTCGGACATCGTCAGGGTGACGGCTGAATACCTGACGGACAAAGGGCTACCCGGGCACTTCCTGGTCAATGTCTTCCGGCCCTTCTGGTGGCGTAGAATCGGGAGCACATTCCGCCCCCTTACGCCGAGCCGCCGTATCCGCGAACTGGACATCCCGCTCCTTCTGATTCAGCCCGAGCACGACATGCGGGTCGCCCGAGAGCACGCGGTTCGCCTCGCCGAAGCCGCCGGTATCGAATACCGCCTCATCCCTGATCGTGAGCATACGGACGTGCTCGGGGACCCTCTGACTCTGCGCTTCGTCCTCGAGTTTCTGGAGGACGTGTAGGCCTTCGGGGCAGATGCGCTCAAGCCCCGTGGGGGTCCGGGCAATCGTCTGCGCGTCGAGTGTCCGAGATCTGTGTGATCTTCCAACCGCCGGCGTCGAACAGAAGCTCGATCGAGTTGATACCGCAGTGCGAAATCTCGCCGTTCAGGTAAAAGGTGTAGGGTGCCCAGATCGAGGCCATCATCCCGTCCACCTTCACGTCGAGGTCGTAGATCTGCTCGTTCCAGCTTCCGCCGGACGTCCCGATCGCACCAACCCAACCGTCGACCGGCTGCGTTCGGACCGTCCGTGGACCCTCCCGCTGGTCGAGAAGCGCGAAGCGCGCATCGGCTGCGAGGACCGACCGGACCAGGTCGGGGTCAGCCGTCCTCATCCCTTCGAAGAGCCGTTCGACCGCCGCTCGTGCGCCAACTTCGTCCTGAGCGGAGGCCGTTGGTGGCGCAACCGTAGCCAGGACCATCAGGAGAACCGGGATCGCGCCGCCTGACCTCATCCTCTTCATCTTCGTCACCTCATGACCGTTGGGTAGCCCGCGATGGAAGAACACGTCGTCACGATCCGTAAGGTAGGACATGTCGATCGATCGCAGGTCGTAGCCGACGTCCCTGGCCGCGATCACCCCGCCGAAGCTGCGGAGCGGATCCGGGTCCTCGCGGGTAGGGATACACATGACTGAACGCCATGAAGTCCCCCGGAAGCCCGAAGACTCCGTCGCCGTCGTATCCGAGCTGATGATGCCACACCAGGTGAACAATCTGGGACACGTCTTCGGAGGCGAAATCCTTTCGATGGTGGACCGCGCGGCTGCCGTGGCCGCCATGCGGCACGCAGGAGGTCCGTGCGTCACCGTCTCCATCGATCGAGTCGACTTCGTGGAGCCGATCTACACAGGTGAGCTGGTGACCTGTACCGCCCGGGTCAACTTCGTCGGTCGCACGTCCATGGAAGTCGGCGTTCGGGTGGTGGCGGAGGATCTCCTCAGCGGGGAGAAACGCCACACCAACACCTGCATTCTGACCTTCGTGGCGATCGACCCGAATCATCGTCCGTGTCCCGTCCCTCCACTGGAGCTATCCGACCCCGAAGACGCCCGTCGCGCACGGGAAGGCCAGCGCCGACGCGAAGTGCGCGAGGAGTTGGACCGCGAGTTGCGGGAGTAATGGATCGCTTCTTCCGGGACAGGGCGGGCGAAGGCCCGCCATCCACCACAGATCCTGCACAGTCTCGACCGACGGCATCATTGCGAGGTCGTCCGAACCGGGCACAAGTTTGAAGTATGTGCACTGCTCTCATTTCTGAGCGCGCACCAACGCCGGGGCCTCTCTCATGTTCGAGGTGCACGAAGCTCGCGGTCTGGACCGCAGTCAGCGCCGCTCCACGACCATCGCGAATCCCATGCCGCCGGCGGCACACACGGTGATCAGCCCGAACTGAACGTCTCGCCTTGCCATCTCATTGAGGAGCGTCATGGTGAGCCGGCCTCCCGTTGCACCGAACGGATGCCCGATCGAGATCGATCCACCCATCACGTTGATCCGATCCACATCCGGATGTCCCACGGGTTCCGACCGTCCAAGCTCTTCTTCGGCGAAGCTCCTCGACGACAGGGCCTGAAGGTTCGAGAGAACCTGCGAAGCAAAGGCTTCGTGCATCTCCATCAGTCCGATGTCCTTCATGGACAGGCCCGCCCGATCGAGCGCGACCGGCGCTGCATAGGCTGGCCCCTGGAGGAGCTGCCCTGCCGGATCGAGTGCGGTCCACGCCCAGCTCCGGATCCATCCGAGGGGCTCGATACCGTCCGCGACCGCCTTCTCACCGTTCATCAACACCACCGCGGACGCACCGTCAGTCAGTGGTGACGCGTTACCCGCCGTGACGGAGCCATGCTTCCTGTCGAAGACTGGGCGAAGCTTTGCGAGACGCTCGGCGGACGTGTCGGTCCGTATGCCGTTGTCGCCGGTCACGACCGTGCCGTAGTCCGGCGGGACGTATACGGGCGCAATCTCCGCGGTCAGTCGACCGTCCTCCGTACCCGCCGCCGCGAGCTGGTGCGAGCGAAGCGACCACGCATCCTGATCCTCCCGCGAGATGCCGTTTTCCTTGGCCATTCGCTCGGCCGACTCACCCATCGACTCGCCGGTGCTCGGCTCGGCGATCGCCGGCGTCACGGGCACGAGGTGCTTCGGACGAATCCCCCGAAACGGCGAGATCCGCTGCCCGATCGTCTTTCCCTTGGAGGCACGCACCAGGCTCTTCGAGAGCGTTTCGCTGACCGTAATGGGGATGCGAGAGAGCGACTCCGCACCACCGGCGATCACGACGTCGGCATGTCCGACTTCGATCATCTGTGCCCCGTCCGTGATCGCCTGATTCGCCGACGTGCACGCCCGGGACACGGATACGGCGGGGACGTGTTTGGGTAGCACGGCCAGTCCGACCTCGCGCGCGATATTCGGCGCCTGCGTGTCGTGCACCACGGTGCCGTAGACCAGATGGTCGACCCGGTCACCGGGGAGTCCACTCCGGGCGAGTGCGTCACGCACCGCGGCTTTGCCGAGCTCGATCGCGGACAGGTCCGCGAACACCGAGCCTGATCGAGCGAACGGCGTACGGCTCCCCGCGACGATTGCAGTCTTCATGATGCTGATTACCCCTCGACGCCCTCAGCGATCGAACGTGCCCACTCCGGGACCACCGACGGATCGATGTCGAAGACGACCGTACCGATGGTGAAGACGATCACACTGATGACGAGGGCACCGATCAGGTTCAGGAAGACCCCGATCCGTGCCATCTCCCCGACCGCGAGTCGACCACTGCCAAATACGATCGCATTCGGCGGCGTGGCGACCGGCATCATGAACGCGCAGGACGCAGACAGGGTGGCGGGAATCATGAGGATGAGCGGATGTGTCTCCGTCGCTACCGCGACGGCCGCCAGGATCGGAAGAATCATCTCGGTCGTGGCCAGATTGCTGGTCAGCTCTGTCAGGAAGGTGATACCGAGACAAACCAGGATGATCATCGCGAAGGTCGGCAACGCGCCGATCAGCTCGAATTGCTCTCCGAGCAGCTGCGCGAGACCGGTGCGCTGAAGACCCGCCGCGAGCGCGAATCCTCCACCGAAGAGGAGAACGATATCCCACGGTAGCTTCGGCACGACATCGGGCTCCATGATCCGCGACGAGCCACTGGACTTATCACGCGTAGGAATCAGAAAGAGCAGCGATGCCATACCGATCGCCACCGCCCCATCGTCTATCATGCCGGGGTTCTCGAAGAGATTTGACCAACCCGGGATCGAGACGAAGCCGAGGTTCAGGTCTGCTCGAAACACCCAGAGCAGGGCCGTCGTCGCGAAGACGACCGCGATCCATCGCTCCTCGTAGGAGATCGGCCCGAGGCCCAGCTTTTCTTCCACGATCACATCGTGATCGACCGTGACCTCCTCCGGGGTCCTGTAGAACACCTGGGTGAGAAAAAACCACACCAGCCCCATCATCAGGACGCCGATGGGAAACGCCATGACCATCCACTGACCGAAGGCGATCGGAGGCGCCTCGGGGAAGAGGATCTCGAAAATCCGAACGAAGGACAGGTTGGGGGGCGTACCTACGAGGGTACTCAGGCCACCCACCGAACAACCGTACGCGATACCGAGCATGAGCGAGACCGTGAAGGCATGGCTCCGCTCGACGCCGAACGAGTCCTCGATCTTGAGTACAATGGCCAACCCGATCGGGACCATCATCACCGCGGTCGCCGTATTCGAGATCCACATCGAGAGGAACCCGGCCGCGATCATGAAGCCGAGCACGATGCGGGCCGGACCCCCGCCCACGGCGTGGATAATGCTGAGGGCGATGCGCTTGTGCAGATTCCACTTCTGCATCGTGAGCGCGATCATGAAGCCCCCGATATACAGCACGATCGTGCTGTTGAAATAGATCGGAGCGGTCTCGCGAGCCCCCAGAATCCCCAGCAGGGGATACAGGAACAGAGGGAGCAGCGCCGTCGCGAAGAGTGGGATTGCGTCGCTCACCCACCAGATCGCCATGAGGAGCGCTACGGCCGCCAGATTGCTCGCGGGCTCATTGCTCGCGTCGACCGGAACGACCAGTAGAAAAACAAACGCAGCGATCCCGAGCCAGAAACCGATCTTCCGCGCGGGACCTCCCTGGGGTCGCGTAGAGTGATGAGACATGTAGAAGGGGTTGGAGGGCCGAGCCCCCGAAGGAGGACGCAGGACGGCCGCACCAACGTCTAGGCAACGGCAACCCCATGCAAGCGAAGAGCTTCAGCTGGCTGTGCACGTCGGACGACCCATACTTTGCTGCTGCGCTCGTACCCGTGCCTGGGAGCTCAACATGCAGCCCGACTCGCTTTCCCGTCGCTCGTTTCTGGGGGCTGCGGCCGCCCTGTCCATGGCTGGCCCGCGCGGCTCGCTGGAGGCGCTGTCCCTGGACGGGTTGCCCCATCCCCGAGGCACCGCTCCGATGAAGGAGGCGGTTGCTCCCTGGCCCCCGTACGACAGCGCGATCGTCGTCGACTTTCTCGCCTCACCCGGCTACTTCAACTATCCGCTCAACCCACCGCTCGACGCGGAGATGATCCGCTTCGCAGTCGAATCCGGCATTACGGCGGTGAACCTGACGTGCAGCGGCAGCGACTTCACCTCTTCCGTGCAGCGGATCGCGGGCTGGCTCGACCGGATCGAGCAATATCCGGACGCGTTCCGTCAGATACGGACCGTCGCAGATCTGCACGACGCCAAGAGCACGGGTCGGCTCGGCATCGTCCTCGGGTTTCAGGACACGACGCCATTCGAGCGGGATGTGACCAACGTGGACACCTTCCTGCAGCTGGGCGTGAAGGTGGCGCAGCTGACGTACAATGTCCGCAACCTCGTGGGTGACGGATGCCTCGAGCCCGCGAATGGCGGGCTCACTCGTTTCGGGCATCAGGTCGTCGAGCGCATGAACGAGGTCGGCATGATGGTTGACCTGAGTCACTGTGGTCAGCGGACGACCGCCGACGGAATCGCTGCATCGTCCCGTCCGGTGGCGATCACTCACAGCGGATGCAACGCGGTAGCACGACACCCCCGATCCAAGGACGACACGGAGCTACGCGCCATGGCGGACGGGGGTGGCGTGATCGGCATCTATCTGATGCCGTTCCTCACGCCGGGACGCGTATCCATGCGGTCGGACGTGCTCGATCACATCGAGCACGCCGTCCAAGTCTGCGGGGAAGATCACGTAGGGATCGGCAGTGACCTGTCCACAACCCCGATCGATGGTTCGGACGAGTATTGGTCGCGACACCGAGAGTTCGTCGCCGGCCGAATCGAGCGCGGTGTCGCCGCACCGAATGAGGACCCCGAGATCCTTTTCACGGTGGAGGATCTCAACTCTCACCGACGCATGGAGCTGATCGCCGACGGGCTCTCCATGCGGGGCCACCCGGACACCCGAATCGAGAAGATCATCGGAGGCAACTGGGCACGACTCTTCGGCGAACTGTGGCGGACCTGAGCCTGCGAGATACTCGATTCCATCGGGACGCGCAGGGTTTTCGCTTGATCCCGGAGATACCGGGAACACATGTTGGCACGATGAATTCCCGGGCTACCGATCGGGGCGGCGATGTCATGACCGCCGAACGGCTTCGAGACGCACATGTCGAGGACGCGGCATCGATCGAGGCCGTGCATTACGCGTCTCGTGAGGCAGCGTACCGATCGCACGTGTCCCAATGGCCTCCAGACGGTCCCGGTCGAGCCGAACGCGTGGCCCGGTGGGCACGCTGGCTTGCGAATGAGGACATTCACTGCATCGTCGCCGAGCGCAACGACGAACTGGTCGGCTTCGTTACGGTTCGTGGCGCGACCGACAACGACCTGACACCTGAGGATGTCGCCGAGATGCCGACGCTCTACATCGCTCCTGAGCACTGGCGATCAGGACTCGGCACCGTCCTGTGCCGAGCCGCCCTGGAACGGGCTCGCGAGCTCGGCTTCGAGGCCCTCGTGCTCTGGGTGCTCGAGATCAACCGACGAGCCCGTGCCTTCTACGCGTCACTCGGGTTCCAGCCGGACGGAGCCTCGAGGATCGACCCGGGCACCCGAGAGGCCTTCGAGGCCCATCGCTATCGCCTGGAGCTTCGGGACCCGACCGCGTGAGCCCGACGATCTCGTCTTTCATCCGGACGGTCCCTGACTATCCGAAGCCCGGTATCCTCTTCCGTGATGTGACCGGATTGCTGGAGGACCCTCGAGGCCTGCGCATGGCGGTTGATCTGATCGTCCATCGGTATATCGACCGTTCGATCGATATCGTCGCGGGGATCGAGGCACGCGGCTTCATCTTCGGGACTGCAGTAGCCTATGAGCTCGGCGTCGGCTTCGTGCCCCTGCGAAAGGCCGGAAAGCTTCCCGGCGAGGTCATCGGGATCGACTACGAGCTCGAGTACGGCTCGGATCGCATGGAGATGCACGCGGATGCGGTCCCTGAGGGCGCCGACGTCCTGCTGATCGACGATCTGATCGCGACTGGAGGCACCGCCGAGGCGGGAATCGAACTCATCGAGCGAGCAGGCGGGCTCGTCCACGAGGCCTGCTTCGTCATCGACCTTCCGGATCTCGGTGGCGCAGGCAGGCTGCGCTCACGTGGCTGCGACGTGTTCGCGCTCTGCGAGTTTCCGGGCCACTGACGGGACTCAGCCGCCCGCGATTGCGTCGAACTCCCCGGCCAGTTCTACGTCCCACGTGGTGATACCGCCGGCGTCGTGCGTGCACAGGTCCACGCGCACCGTGTTGTAGACGTTGAACCACTCGGGATGATGGTTCTTCCGCTCCGCGCAGAGCGCCGCTGCCGACATGAAACCGAATGCAGCGACGAAGTCGGCGAAGCGGTACTCCTTGTGCAGCTTGCCCTCCTCGACGGTCCACCCGTCGAGAAGGGCGACTGCCGCCTGAAGCTCATCCCCCTCCAGCAGAGCCCGCGCCATCACATGCCCGCCTGAATGAGGGCGGTCAGCGCGTCCATGCGCGCGGTAAGACGATCGACGGCGTCGACGTACCGGCTTTCCCACTCCGGAACATCGCCGGGGTCGTCTGTCTCGATCTCGTACCGGAGTCCCGGCAGCATCCAGGATGCGTAACCGCTGAACGGATCGGGTGACACGTACAACGAACGACTCCACGGTCGGTCCTGCAGTCCTCGCTCGTCCAGCCACGCCTTCTCCAGACCGATGAATCCATCGTTGATGGCTGCGGCGTCCGACGAAGAGACGCCACCGGCGGTCACCCTCGCGGAGCGGGCGGCGTCGAGTTCGGCCGCGGCGCGCTCGAGGTCGGTTGTCGAGGCGACCAGTCGATCGAGGTTCACGTCGATTCTGCGATAGTCCGCGACTTCGAACAGCGTATTCACGTGCGTCCGCGTATCCACCGCGTAGCGCGTAACGTCGTAAGGCAAGAGGTCCGCGTTCGCGAGACGCAGCGCGAGGAGGCCGTCCGCGGTCGCGAGCATCGGTCCGTAGATCCATTCGGGATCACCGAAGCGCTCGAACCAGGCGAAGTTGTCGTAGTTCGAGTGATAGATCCCACTGCGACCCCCCGAGCTGAGACCCGCTGAAGGAATGCCGGCGTGCGTGTAGAAGGCGATGTGGTCCGATCCACCCCCGAGATTCCCCATCTCCGGCGTGCCGCTCTCAGCGCGTTCCGCCCACCAGTCGTAGATGCTTCGATCTTCCTTCGGATAGGGCGTGTCGCGAATCGCATCGAGGATCGGCTGTTTCAGCGACGGTGACGACGAAGACCCGAAGTTCGGGCCCGACACGGCACCATCGGCATTGATGTAGGCGACGGCACCATCGGTCAGCGGCTCCAGGAACTCCTCCACCCATTCGGATGAGCCGATCACGCCATACTCCTCCGCATCCCAGTGGGCAATCAGGATCGAGCGACGCGGCCGGCATCCTTCCTCGGCAAGTTCACCGAGTGCTTCGGCCAGGGTGAGGAGCATCGCGGTACCACCATTCGGGTCAACGGCCCCGAAGCCCCACGGATCGTAGTGGGCTCCGAGGATGATCCACTCGTCTGGGAACTCACTCCCCTGGAAGGTGCCGACGACATTCGTCGCGCGGGTCAGCGCCTTCGGCTGATTCACCCGGACACGCACGGTCAGATCCGAACCGCCCGTGAGCCGGTATCGCAGATCGAGGCCGCCCTGCCATTCCTCAGGCGCCGACTCCCCGGCCATGCGGGACAGGATCTCGGACGCGGCGTTGTAACCGATGGGGAGCACCGGAATCGTGTGAAGGCCGACTTCATCGGGATCCAGCCGTTCCACCTGAACCGGACCGTCGATGGGGAGGGCCGGAACGAATGGCGTGAGCGGGTCACCGGTCCAGTCGAGGGTCAGCACCGACCCTCGCTGAATGATCTCGCCATTGAGCATCGGTCCTTCGGGATACGGATCCTCTTCGACCTCCGGGGCGTCGTTGAACATGATGACCCCCGCAGCGCCGCGCTCTTCGGCGAAGAGGACCTTGAATCCCCGGAAGTTCCCCCCGTATCGGGCCACGACGATCTTGCCCTCGAGTGAGATCCCCATGGAATCGAGGGCCCGGTAGTCGGCCCTCGTACCATAATTCGCGTAGACCACCTCACCGGTCACATCTCCGCTGCCGGAGAAGGCATTCCACCCATTCAGCAGATCAGGGTGACCGGAGAAGCGATCCTCCTCGAGGGCTGCCTCGCGGTTGTTCAGCCGCATCGCGACCGGCGTCACGATGTGTGCCTCGACATCGTCCGTGAGCTGAGGCAGATAGACATCGTACGGGTGTTCCCGAACCGTCATCCCGGCGGCCTTCATCACCCGACCGAGATAGTGACCCACCTCTATCTGAGCCGCCGACCCGGTCGGATGGGGCGTCGACGTGATGATGCGCAGGTGCTCCCGGAACGCGTCTCCGGATGGAAGCTCCGTGAACCGCGCTTCACAGAACGCCTGACGCGCCGCGTTGTCCGCGCTGAAGCCGACGGGCGCGTTGATCTGCACGGCGTTCTGGGCGTGAGCGTGCCCGGGAAGCGCGAAGGAGAGCAGGCCGGCCGCAGCCGCGCAGCCGAGGAAAGTCGAGATTCTCTGACGGATCATGGGAGTCATTCGTAGGGTGATAGCCAGGTTCGGGCGGGGCCGTTCAGTCGATACCCGTCACGGCCGCCGTCACCGCCCTCTGCAGAGGGCCGACGTCCGGGTATTGGGTGTCTTCGTTGACGCCGAAGTTCTGCCGATTCGTCAGAAGAACAAGCGCCAGCCTCTGGTCAGGAACTCCGAGCACCAGTGTGCCGGTGAATCCGGTGTGGCCGAACGAGCCGACCGGGCCATACCCCGGCAACTGCCAGCCCAGCGCCTGACCCTCACCCGTCGGCTCCAGAAATGTCGAGATCGTCTCGGGAGTGACCACGCGCCGACCCCCGTACTCACCCCCCTGAAGCAGAACCTGGAGGAGGACGTTCAGGTCGTCGACGGTCGAAAAAAGCCCGGCATGACCCGCGACGCCGCCGAAGGCATGAAACGCGTTTCCGTCGTTTACCTCTCCGTTCAACCAATCATTCCGCCAGTTCGACCACGCGTCGGGATCTCCGTCGATTCGGTATCCGAAGTCCGGGTCGTGCACCATCCGGCGCTCGAACGGGTTACCTCGGGACGTTCGCGCGAAGGAGACCTCGCCGGGCCCCCGAACACCCAAGCCCGTCACGACCGTACGGCCCGGGACGGCACCTGACTCGCCGACCGGGCGGAACCCGGTCGATGCCAGTCCAAGGGGCTCGTAGATCTCGGAGCGCACGTATTCATCGAGGGATCGACCACTCACCTCCTCCACGATCCGCCCCAGGAGCATGAAGCCGAGATCGCTGTAATGCCGCTCTTCTCCGACCGGCCACAGAAGGGGAAGCGACCGTACGTACGCGTATGCCTCGTCCCGGTCTCGAGCGTGGTAGTAGGTCGGTACCCACTGAGGCAGTCCCGACCGATGAGTCAGCAGATGACGAACGGTGATGCGTTCGCGGCCGTCGTTCGTGAAGTCTGCGAGGTAGGTGGAAACCGTCGCCTCCACGTCGACCTCTCCCCGATCGACCAGAAGCATCAGGGCGAATGTCGTAGCCATGACCTTGGTAACCGACGCCAGGTCGAAGACGGTCGACTCCGTCATCGGAACACCGTCCTCCACGGACGCGACCCCGTACGACGCCCGATGAACGACGTCTCCACCTCTCGCGATCAGGAAGACAGCCCCGGGTATGCGCGCCTCGTCGACCCAGCGCGCGACCAGGGCGTCGGCGGCCGCGAGACCGGGCGCTGACGCGGAAGATCCATCACCGCCACAACCCGTGAGTGATCCGGCGAAAAGAACGACGGCGACCGACGTCGCCGTCATCAGGTGGTGGGTGCGTCGTCCTATCGGGTCTTCGTCCAGACCACGATGACGCCGCAGTTACCACCCTGACTCGATCCGGACTGCGTCATACCGTATTCCACGGGGATCTCGGCCGGCCGACGATAGATCTCGACCGCATCGATCGTCGCCAGTGGAGCGATCACTTCGATCGGCAACGAAGCCGTCATCTCCACCGAGAGACGCGTTCCATCCAGGTAGATGGTCGGCGTGCAATACTGACCGGTTCCAAAGAGGCGAACCGTGGCTCCCTGGAAGGAGTTGATGCCACCCTGCGGATACACGAGACCCACGCCTGGAATCCCGCGGAATAGTTCTTCCGCGGACAAGGCCGGTGACTCCTCGATCATGACCGGCGTGATGAATCGCCCGAGACCTCGGGTGACCCGGCGGACGAAGCCGTTCTTCACGAGCTGGTGCTCGAGCGCAGGGCGCTGAAGCGAGACCAGAATTCCGTCGATCGGCATCGGTGCCGCAGCGATGCGGAACTCGACGTCCATCTGACCTTCCGGTCCGAGTTCGAAGACCCCCGCAGCGGTCTCCTTGAAGCCGAAAGCCGAAGCTACAAGCACGAAGGAACCGGACTCCGGTGCGGTTACCGAGAACCGACCCTGACCATTGGACACGCCCGAGGTCACCGAGTCACCCGACTCGGTCATCATGATTACGAGGCCGAGGGAGATCGGCTGACCGGTCTCGACCTCCATGAGCGTTCCTTCGATTGTCTGCGCGTACGCCGGCGCCGCCATCGTGACGAACATCACCATCGCCACCGCGAACCACCACGCACCGAACGCGCGATCGCGTCCGTACTTCATACCACCAGCCTCCAGGCCCTGAATTCCATCTCAGCCAAGAATATACCCATCTCGTGCACTGCCATGATACCACGAGAGTGCGAAAAGGATCGCCCGCGGATCTTCTTGTACGCTCGTGTCATGGGGGATTACCGCACGAAACCCCACGGAACCGTCGTGGCCACACCGCTTCGGACCTGGATGTGGACGGCGGTCCGGACGAACCGCCCGACTCAGCTGCCCCACGGAGGAGGGGGTGCGTCGACGGGACGCGTGAGATCGAACTCCACCCGGAAACGCCGGTCCGACCCTTCGCGTCGGAGAGCGTAGGCAAACTGATCGCCCGGCCTGACCTCGAGGGACCAGACATTGGTCGCCGCCTCGGGCACGAGTTCCGCCGTGAACGAATCAGCGAAGAAGTCCTGGACGTTGGCGTCCCCCTGACCCCTCGAATCGCCACCGTATTGCGTCACCTCATCCTCAGTGCCGTCCTCGTGCCGATGATCGTGCTTGAGCCTGAGGCCCACGGCCGTGGGTGTGACAACCCAGGTTCGCGATCGATCCTCTCCCACGTGGAAGGGAATCCGGATCTCCGCGAAATCACACGATCGTACGTGCATGACGATGCGGACATCCTCGAATGACGGGTCCGGCGGAACGCTCTCTGTCACGCGCCCTTCGAACGCCTGCCCGCACAGCGATTCAAGGTTAGACCAGAAAACTAGTTGGGGGTCACTGTCGGGATCCGAGCGCCCATCGGAGGCCGGATCGACTTGCGACTCCGCTCCACCGCATGCCCACAGAGTCGTGATGAACATGGGCACGAAGAGCCAGTCGAAACGCCGCGCGCGGCGGCGGGCGCCTCCCGGATAAGTCAGAAGAGTCATACCCCGAGAGTATCGCGGCTTCATGCCCTCCTCCAGACCCCGGGCTATATTGCCGTCCCTGTTCCGCCAGCGCATCGGCTGGCGGGTCGTCCCGACTGCCAGGAATTTCGATGCTCGGCCCTATCCTCCTCGCCGCCCTGATCCAGGTCCCTGCTCCCACGCAGGAGCTGGCCCCGGGGACTCGTTACGACAGCACCATCCCCACGCTCGAAGACGTGGTCGGACACGACTTCCGTGAGGAGGTCACGCACCCGGACGAGATCGTGACCTACTTTCGGGCGCTGGCCGACGCGGCACCCGACCGAACCCGTTTGATTCAGTACGCCGAGAGCTGGGAGGGTCGCCCCCTGCATGTCATGGTGATCGGTTCACCCGAGCGGATCGCACGGCTCGACGAGGTGAAGGCGGACCTTGCCCGGTTCTCCGCCGTGAAGGGGCTCTCCGAGGACGACGTCGATCAGCTGATCGCCCAGCTCCCAGTCGTGACAGCCCTCATGCACGGGGTGCACGGCAACGAGATCAGCTCGAACGGAGCCGCCATGGCCGAGGCGTACCATCTGCTCGCGGCCGAAGGCGATGCCACGGTCGACATGATCCTGAGGGAATCCCTGGTCCTGATCGACCCCGCCGAGAATCCGGACGGACGCGCCCGCTTCGTCCAGCATACGACGATGTCGCGGGCTCGATGGCCCAACCAGGCGACGTACTCCGCCGAGCACGATGAACCGTGGCCGGGTGGACGCGGAAACCATTACCTCTTCGACCTCAACCGGGATCTCTTCATCCAGAGCCAGCCCGAGACCCGCGG
>CALHIO010000100.1 GCA_938030915.1 uncultured Gemmatimonadota bacterium | reverse complement strand
GTGCGGCCGGACGCAAAGATGTGATCCCGGCCGAGCCACGGCCAACCCCGTCCTTCGGCCCCGTCTTTCCGGGACCATGAAGAACACATCGACCATTGCGGGAACCGCGCCACGCTGAAGCTTGTAGAGCACCCGCGCCTTACTGCTGCCAGATCCGGAGACCGAGGCCTCGAACCCGCACCCTACGCCATGATCACGTTCGACATCCGCACGACCTCGACGCTCGCGCTCACCGTAGCGACGGTGGCCTGCTCCAGCAGCGGAACGGCACCGTCCTCCGTGGCAGCGCCTGCGGGCGACGGCCCCCGAATCGTCCAGCCCGGTGCCCCCGGTCAGGCCGGCCGGACCTTCTCCGCCTCGGAGCTCGAGCAGGTCGAGGGAGTCTCGTACACCGCCGCCGACGTGCGCTTCATGCAGGGGATGATCCCGCACCACCAGCAGGCGCTCGAAATGACCGCCCTCGTCCGCCAGCACGCGACGACCGAAGCGGTCCGGCAGATGGGCCTCCGGATGGAGATCTCGCAGCGAGACGAGATCGCGATGATGTCGTCCTGGCTCAGGGAACGCGGGGAGCCCGTGGCGATGCCCGGAATGGGCGCCATGCACCATCAAGGGATGGGGATGCTCTCTCCACAGGAAATGGAGCAGCTGGCCGATGCGCGCGGCATGGAGTTCGACCGGCTGTTCCTCGAGGGGATGATCCGGCACCATCTGGGCGCGCTCGACATGGTCACGACACTCTTCAATACATCCGGAGCCGCCCAGGAATCGACCGTCTTCAAATTCGCCGAGGAGGTCGACGCCGATCAGCTCATGGAGATTGAGCGGATGCAGGCGCTCCTCGACCAGATGGGTCGCTAGTTCACCGCGTGGCGCGTTCGACCCGTCGTAGAAGGAAGCAGGTTCAACCAGTACTGATTCACGAGTCAGTCCATCAGAGGTGAGGTATGAAGGACATGGGTAAGAAGATCACGGGAGCCCTCGGGCTCCTCGCCGCGACCACCCTGGTTGCGGGCACTGTCGTCGCCCCGGAGGGCGTCTCGGCGCAGCAACAGGACCAGGTCCCCCCGGCGGCACCCGCCCTGGAGTGGGATCCGAACGATCCCCGCATCGGCCTGGGTGCAGGCTGGCTGGATGCCGAGTCGGCGATCAGCGGCATGGAACTGCTGGCGGCGATCCCGCGGCCGGACGGCTTCTTCAATCCCTCGACGCCCGCTGACGGTCGGTTCAGCAACACCGATCTCGCATTCCAGGATGGTCTCCTGATCCAGGGCAACTACAACGGCTTCCAGATCTACGACATCTCGAACCCGGCTGATCCGACGCTGAGCGTCTCCGTCGTCTGCCCGGGCGGTCAGGGTGACGTGTCGGTGTACGGTGACCTGATCGTCATGTCGGCCCAGGAAACGAGGGGTCGTCTCGACTGCGGGGTCGAGGGTGTCGCGGACTCGATCAGTGCCGAGCGTATGCGCGGCGTCCGCATCTTCGACGTATCCGACATGAACAACCCGACTCAGGTCGCGGCCATTCAGTCGTGCCGCGGATCGCACACGCACACGATCGTGACCGATCCGGCCGATACCGAGAACATCTACGTCTACATTCAGGGCACGAGCCGCGTTCGTCCGGGCGACGAGCTCCCCGGCTGCTCCGGTGGCGGCCCCGAAGATCCTGAGACGGCACTCTTCCGCATCGAAGTCGTGAAGGTCCCGCTGGCCAATCCGTCGGCGGCCGAGATCGTGAACATGCCGCGCATCTTCGCGGACGAGCAGGGCAACCTGGCCGGTCTCTGGCAGGGTGGAAACCACGGTCCGGGCACGCAGAGCTCACGGTTGACGAACCAGTGCCACGACATCACAGCGTATCCCGGCATCGGGCTCGCCGGTGGCGCGTGCTCCGGCAACGGCATCCTTCTCGACATCTCGGATCCGGTGAACCCGACGCGCGTCGCCGAGGTCTCCGACCCGAACTTCGCGTACTGGCACTCCGCGACCTTCAACAACGACGGTGACGTCGTCGTGTTCACGGACGAGTGGGGTGGCGGTTCGGCCCCGCGCTGCCGTGCGACGGACCCTGCGACGTGGGGTGCGAACGCCATCTTCCGCATCGGTGAAGACGGCCAGATGGAGCTCGCGGGCTACTACAAGCTCCCGGTTCCGCAGACCGAGACCGAGAACTGCGTCGCGCACAACGGCTCGATCATTCCGGTGCCCGGCCGTGACATCATGGCCCAGGCATGGTATCAGGGCGGTGTGTCCCTGATGGACTTCACCGATCCCGAGAACCCGTTCGAGATCGCGTTCTTCGATCGTGGACCGCTCTCGATCGAATCGCTCTTCACGGGTGGTTACTGGTCGGTGTACTGGTTCAACGGTCGCCTCTACGGCGCCGAGATCTCCCGCGGGATCGACGTCTTCCGCCTCACGCCGAGCGAGCATCTGTCGGCCGCCGAGATCGCGGCGGCAGAGTCCGTGATGATCAACGAATTCAACGCCCAGCTGCAGCCGAAGGTCGAGTGGGCCCCGTCGCGGGATGTCGCTCAGGCATATCTGGATCAAATGACGCGGGCCAATCGGATCCTGAACGACCGGGCCGCCGAGATTCAGAATGCGCTCGATACGAACGCGGGTGCGATGACGCTGAACGGCCTGGCGGCCGAGATCGAGGCCGACGTCGTCCAGATCGAGTCCGGTGAACTCGGTGGTGACGCCGAGCGCTTGGCCAAGCTCGCCGCCGTCCTGCGGGGCATGGCCGCTCAGCAGTAGCCGTCGAGCGCGGCACCGCCGCCCGAGTGGAAGCGACAACGAGAAGGGCCCGGCACCCGCGTGGTGCCGGGTCCTTCCGCGTTTCCGGCTCGCCTCGCACGCACGTATGGTGGAGAGCCTCTCCCTCTGCCCGGAGACACGACGGTGAAGAACGGAATTGCACGGACGTTGATGCTCTGCACCATCATCGGCGCGAGCGCCTGCGCACCCGCGGACGAGAGCGAAGGTGAAGCGATGACTGAGTCGATGCAGGTCCTACCCTCCCCGATCGACGCCCTCAACGCGTTCTACTACTACGAGGACGTCGAGGCGGCGTGGGTCTTCTACCGCGATGTCCTCGGCCTGGAGACAGCGGCGGATTACGGCTTCGCGAAGATCATGCACGTCGCGCCGCGATCGTTCCTCACACTGGTCGACGCGGAGCAAGGGATGCACTCGAGCGACGAGCCCAAGAGCGTGGCGCTGGCCATCGTCACTCGCGACCTCGAGGCGTGGTTCGCCCACCTGCAGGCCAACAGCGTACCGCTTCGCAGCGAGCTCACCATGCGCGAGGGCAGCGCGCACGACGGCTTCGTCGCCATCGACCCCGAAGGCTACCTCCTCGAGTTCGAGTGGTTCAACGAGCACGAGGAGAACGTGGATCTGAGTCCTCAGCTCGACGCGATCGAGCCCGTCTTCACCGACCAGCGCCCGGCGCAGCTTGGGATCTCGGCGACCGTACTCTGGCTGTACTACGACGAACTCGCGCCGAATGAACGCTTCTACGAGGAGCTTCTGAATGAGAGTCTCCTCGTCGATCAGGGATGGGCGAAGGTCTATCGGGCGTCACCCACCGGATATATCGGGCTCGTCGACGGTGCGCGCGGGATGCACTCCTCGACCGAGGAGAATGCCGTGACCGTGTCGTTTCTCACCCGGGACGTGCGCGGCTGGATGGAGCGCGCGCGTGCGCTGGGGGTCGAGCTCCGATCCGATTCGATCGGGATGGAGTCGGATCGGGTCGAGACCTTCGTCGGCTACGACCCTACGGGGTACTTCCTGGAGTGGGACCACTTCCTCGACCGAGAGGGAAACGAGCGGATCCTCGAGATCATCCGGTAGAGGCACCGCTCGGACCGATGCGATCCGCCGGTGGACTTCCCCCATGTCCCGTGCCGATCTTCACCCCATGATCTTGGTCACCGGGGGTACCGGCTTCATCGGCTCGAATCTCGTGGGCGCCCTCGCGGATGCCGACGAGCGGGTTTCCATCTGTGATTCGCTCGGAACGGGCGACAAGTGGCGCAACATTGCGAAACACGAGATCGACGAGCTCGTGGACCCGAGCGCGCTCGACGACTTCCTGACCCGCCGGGGCGACGAAATTTCCTTCGTCTACCACATGGGTGCGATCTCCGCGACGACCGAGACGGACGCGGACCTGATCGCGGATTCGAACCTGAGACTTTCACAGCGGATGTGGCGATGGTGCGCACACCACGAGGTCCCCCTCGTGTACGCATCGTCCGCCGCAACCTACGGTGACGGGGCCCAGGGCTTCCGGGACTCGGACAACCCGACATCCCTGGCGAAGTTGCGACCGCTGAATGCGTACGGCTGGAGCAAGCTGGCCTTCGACCGCTGGGTCGCCCGAGAGGTCGAGGAGGGTCGGTCAGCCCCACCGTCCTGGGCGGGCCTGAAGTTCTTCAACGTGTACGGACCCAACGAGTACCACAAAGGCGACATGCGCAGCGTCGTCACCAAGGCGTATCCGGACGCGGCGGCAGGCCTCGAGGTGACCCTCTTCCGATCTCATCATCCCGACTACGAAGACGGCGGACAGATGCGCGACTTCGTCTATGTCGGGGACTGCGTCGATGTCATGCTGTGGATTCGTGAAGAGCAACCCCCGAGCGGCATCTACAACCTCGGTACGGGACGAGCCCAGACGTGGCTCGAACTCATGGACGCTCTGTATTCGGCGGTCGGTCGGGAGCTGGGCGTGAAGTGGGTGGATACGCCGGCGGAAATCCGTGACACGTACCAGTACTTCACCGAGGCCGACATGACGAAGCTTCGTGATGCGGGGTATGCGAAACCGTTCGCCCCGGTCCAAGAAGGTGTCGCAGAGTACGTCGCACGCTTCCTGTCGGGGAACGATCCGTACCGCTAGCTCGCACGGATTCGTCTGTCCGAAGACAGATCCCGCTCGAGGGCGGAAGGTGAAGTCGCATCCGATTCCGACGCGGTCGCGGACCTGACTCGTTGACACGGGGTTGAAACGCTCCCATCCATCTCCTGTCGGATGTTCAGTTTCTCAATGGTTCGGACGGTAGCTCTCTGAAGAAGTGGCGGCTCCTCGGGCGCGGTGTGGCAGCACTCGCCCTCCTCCTCGCGCAGCTCGGTGCATCCGCGGCCCTTCCGGTCGCCGATGCGCTGCTCGAGTCGCGTGGCGTGGCCGAGTCCGTGCACGTCGAGAACACCGAGACCGACTGTGCGACCCACCACGACGACCGCTACTGCCAGGTCATCCGGTCCCTGTCGGGTCAGCGGCGTGCTTCCGGTGTTGCTGCACCGTCGCAGGCACTCGCTGCAGTCGATACCGCACCCCCGGTTCGATCCCCGATTTCGGGTCGACGTGCCGGTCTTCTCGGCCCGATCGGGCCACGGGCTCCGCCACTCGGTTAGTCGATCGGACGCGCTCGTGCGTCCGAAACTCCACCTGAGCGTATGACCGTGCATTCGAGTCCGCGCTCCCCTGACCGTCGCGTGCCGCCCGGGCGTCACGCTACCCATCGACCAACCGAGAACCACAATCATGACTGCATCAAGCATTGTACGTGCCCTATCCGCCATCATCCTCGTCGCTGCATTCAGCGCGTGCGACGACCCGACCGATCCCGTCGCGAACGAGCAAGAGCTCATCACCGACGTCACCATCACGCTGACCCCGGTCGGGGGCGGAGCCGCCATCGTCTCCACCATCGCCGATCCTGATGGAGCGGGACCCAATCCTCCGAACGCCCAGACCGCGGCGATTGCCCTCGAGCCGGGCGTCACCTACGACGGTGAGATCGAGTTCCTCGATCGCCAAAACCCCTCGGCGGTGGAGGATATCACGGCAGAGGTGGCCGAGGAGGCGGACGAGCACCGCGTCTTCTACACGGTGAACGGACTGACGGGTGTGACCGTGCCGGACGCCTCGATGGACACGGACAGCAACGGCGCACCCGTAGGTCTCATCTTCCAGGTCGTCGTCGATGCCGGAGCAGCTTCGGGATCAGGCTCGATTCGGGTCGTATTGAGTCACTACGATGACGCTCCGAAGGGCAACGGATCCGTACCGAGTGACGAGACGGATGTCGACGTGACGTTCACCGCGTCCGTCAACTGATCAGGGGAAGCAACCGGGGGGTTCCGGGGTAGGACCCCCAATCCCCCGGTTGCTCCGATTCCTTACACGTGGTGACCCCCGGACGAGGCGTGACCATGATGCTCACCAGACTCACGTTCAGACTGCTGCAGGCTTTCGTCATCACCCTGCTCGTGTCTGCGGTACCCGTCGCGGCCCAGCAACCCTGGTCCCTGACGGGACGAGTCGTGGACGGAACCACCGGAGCCCCGATCCCCGCCGCCCGTGTTCACTGGGTCGAGGGTGACCGGGACGTGCTGGCCAATGATGACGGCCGCTTCCTCGTGGTGGACATTCATCACCACCGGGTCACGCTGCTGGTCGAGGCACTCGGCTATGCAGCCCAGACATGGGAAGTGTCCGCGGATATGGCGGGGATCCTCGTCGAGATCCCGCTGACGGACGAGGCACTCCGTCTCGAGGGCATCGAGGTCGGAGTTCGACAATCAGCAGTGGACCTCCGGGTACCCCAATCCACATCGCGCCTGACCCCGGCCGACATCGTGCGCGAGCGGGGCCAGACCCTCGGCGAAACGCTACGCGGCGTTGAAGGTGTGTCGATCATTCAGTACGGGCCGAGCATCGCGAAGCCGGTCGTCCGAGGACTCCACTCCCAGCGAATCGTCGTCATGAACGACGGGGTGCGGCAGGAAGGACAGCAGTGGGGTTCCGAGCATGCCCCGGAGATCGACGTCTTCGACGTCAACGAGATCCAGATCATTCGGGGGCCCGGCAGTGTTCTGTACGGCTCCGACGCGCTGGGCGGCGTACTTCGGATCGAACCGGCCGAGGCGCCATCCGAGAGTGGATTTGCAGGTGAGACCGTCTTCAACGCCTTCTCCAACAACCGACAGTATTCCGGTTCCGCGATGCTGGAGCACGGGTCTCTGGATCTTCCGCTCCTCGGCATGGTCGGGGGCAGAGTCCGCGCCAGCGCCCGGAAGTCCGGCGACGCGAAGACCGCCGATTACAATCTGACGAACACGGGCTTCAACGAGTTCAACCTGGGCATGACGGTTGGTGCCACGCGGGACTGGGGTGACCTGGAGGTCGACTATAGCCGCTTCGATACGCAGATCGGCCTGTTCAAGGGTGCTCACGTCGGAAACTTCGATGACCTGTTGCGTGCCATGGAGCAGGGTCCGACGCTCACCGACTTCGCATACACGATCGAAAACCCCCGCCAGGAAGTCACCCACGACGCCGTGCGTGTGAACAGTCACATCCACGCGGGTGGCGCGGGCACGCTCGAAACCACGTACGCGTTTCAGCTCAACCGCAGGCGGGAATTCGACAGCCACGGCCCCCTCGCGGCCCAGGCCCGCCCGGCATTCGGTCTCGATCTGCACACACACACGGTCGAGAGTCGCCTTCAGCATCAGCCGATCGGCGCGCTCGAGGGCACGATGGGGCTGAGCGTCATGCGCCAGGGCAATATCAGCAAGGGGAAGGCGTTCCTGATTCCGCAGTACAGGCTGTACACCGGCGCACTGTTTCTGTCGGAGGAGGCCGACCTGGGATGGGCGACGCTTTCCGGAGGAGCCCGGTACGAGCTTCGCTGGCAGCGCGTCTACGAGTTCACCGACGCATCGATTGACGTGCCCGACGAAACGAAGACGTACGATGACGTCGCCGCTGCCTTCGGAATCTCGGTCCCGCTTGGCGATTTCTGGTCGATCGGAGCCACGACCGGACGTGCCTGGCGCGCACCCAACGTGAACGAGCGCTACAGCCAGGGTGTGCACCACGGTACGGCTCAGTACGAACTCGGGGATCCGACGCTCGCAAAGGAACGCACGTGGAACGTGGATGCGACGCTGCGTCACTCGGGCGACAGGGTCAACGCGCAGCTCGCGGCCTACCGAAACGCGATCTCAGGGTTCATCTACCTCGAACCGAGGGCACCGGTACTGAGCATCCGCGGAGCCTATCCGGCCTTCGAGTATGCCCAGACCGACGCCGTCGTCACCGGACTCGAAGTGTCAGGTGAGGTGAACCTGCTCGCCGGCCTCGAGCTGACGTTCAGCGGAGCCCTGCTCCGCGGAACGGACGACGTCACGGATACGCCACTCTATGACATGCCGGCGGACCGAGGTACGGTGGGCCTCCGCTTCAACCTCCCGGACGCCTCGTGGGTTTCTCGACCGTTCGTCAACGTGGGCCTGACAGCCGTTCGGCAGCAGGACCGTGTCCCTGAGGGGACGATCTATGCGTTGCCCACGGACGGATACCAGCTCGTCGACCTCGAGTTCGGTGCCCAATCGTTCGACATCAACGGACGTCGAGTCGACATCGGTCTCGAAATGAAGAATCTCTTCGACACGGCGTACCGGGATTACCTCAGTCGGTACAAGCTGTTCGTCGATGACCCGGGTCGTGACATCGTCCTTCGGGTTCGTGTGCCGCTGGGCGCGGGATTCTGATCGCTCCTCAAAAGCCCGCCAGATTGAACTGCCGGGTGAACTTGATGAAGAGCGAACGCCCCTGAGGGCCCTGCAGTGTGTCGAAGCCCTGGACGTCGTTGTACACCACGAAGAGCCCCGTCCCCGCCGTATTGAGCCAGCCGAAACGCAGGTTCGTTGACCAGCGGTCCACCTGCGTCGAGTACTGGACGAGGCCCTGCATGTAGATCCGGGGGGTGAAGAAATACCCGAGCTTCACACTGCCCAGCGTAGTCGTGAAGCTGCCCTCGGGGAGATCCACGTCGTTGTAGGCGAGCGCGGCCGTGATGCTCGACCGGTCCCCGTACCGATACGTCAGGTCCGCGCTGGGTGTGCGCTTGGACCCCGAGAGGAAGCTCCCCCAGTTGAGCCGTGAGTTGAAGGACAACGCCCTGGACCGGTCCGTGAAGAAGACGAACTGCGCTTCCCAGCCGCGATAGACGTCCGCCGGAACCGTGACCCCCACGCCCGGAATCGCGAAGGGCTCGTACAGGCCCTCCGTCACGTGGTTGGCCCCGGTGTGCAACTCCATCCCGGAGTCCCACTGCCAGTGGTTGTCGATGTGCCAGCGCGACGAGACCTCGAAGCCCTTCGGCGCGACGTCGGCCCGGTTTCGGTACGTGAAGTAGGAGATATGCGGCCGAAGCTCTCGGAAGACCGAGCCGGGCCGGATGTTGTACATCCCGAACAGCTGGTAGTACCGGTGACCACGCCGCGGCACGAACCCGATCTGAGCATCGAAATCCTGCCCGACCTGCTGAATCGTCGCGTTTCCTCGGAACGCGCGAGTCGTGACGCCCGCCGTCACGTCGAACGCCTCGTCGGACGATGCGCCCTCGGTTTCCGAGCGCGCGAAATACGACGTGACCGTCACCGCGTCCCCGAGGCCGACCTGCGCGTCCATCGCATAGACGCGGTTGTTGTCTCCGCTCAGGTCGCTTCGTCGATCGGTGAAGATGCCGCCGACTCTCGAACGGCTCGGGAGCTCCTTCGCGACCCGGGCGACGGACCAGGAACTTCTGTCACTTCCGTCGAGAAGCCCGTCGGTCTGGATATGCAGGAGGCCTACATTCAGACCGGCCGTACGCCCGGAGAGACGCCCCCCACCCTTGATGGGCACGGGAGCGCCGGCGTCGATGCCGATTCTCCGACTGAAGAAGAGGTCGACACCACCCCCACCGACGGTGAAGAACCCGGCGTTCTCAAGGAAGAAGGGTCGCTTCTCCGGGAAAAGGAGAGGAAAGCGCGTCAGATTGACCTGAGCGTCATCGACCTCGACCTGAGCGAAGTCGGTATTCACGGTCAGGTCGAGCGTCAGGCCCTGGGTGATCTGAGCCTTCGCCTCGCCACCGAACTCGGTGTTTTCATCGAATTCGGACCCCACCACCGTGTAGTCTCGCGCGGTCGACCCGAGAACATACGGCGTCACGGTTACGGCCCGTCGCAACGGAGGCTCCAGCCCTTCGATCGTCCCGGCGAAATCCAGCCGGTACAGGTTGAACTCCCGGGGTACCGCCGACCAGAACACCTCCTCGTTCAGGCGGCGCACACGACGGGAAATGTTGAAGCCCCATTGCTCGACCTCGGATCCGTAGCGGAGCGTGTTGAACGGGATGCGGAACTCCGCATACCAACCTTCCCCATCCTGGCTCGCGGCGACTTCCCAGCTTCCGTCCCAGTTCTTGTTGAATCCACCACCCGCACCCGCCTGAAACCGACGCTGGTTGTTCGATCCACCCCCGAGGAAGAAGCCGCCGCCCGACCCGGCCGACGCGACCTGACCATCGTACTCGATCCCCGCCGGGGTCGTCCCGAACACGAAGCCGTTCTGTTCGTCCTTGAACGTGTCGAACACCATGATGACGGCGTCGGCGTCGGTCACCTCGAAGTCTCGGATGGCTTCACCGGGTACGATCTGAGCCGCGCGTGAGTCATAGGCCCAGACCCCGACATAGACCGCGTCCGAATCGTAGAGCAAACGCACCTCGGTGCGTTCCGACGCCGGGGCACCATCGTTCGGCTCGCGCTGAACGAATCCGGCCAGGGGAGTGGCCGTCTGCCACGCGGCCTCATCGGGACGCCCGTCGATGACCGGCCGGGTATCGATCCTCTGAGCGGTCGCGACAGGAGCGGATCCGGGGGCCTCCTGCGCCTCGAGCAGCTCGACGCCCGGGAGCGCCAGCGCGAGTACCGCAACCAGGACGGACGGCACGATGCGGTCGGACGCGGTCACAGTGAAACGGTCGGGAAACAGGGTCGTTCGACCGAAGGAAACGGACATGCGCAGATCCATTCAGACGCCGCAGGCATCTCGGTAGACGGGGAATTCGACTTCACCGGCAGCCGGCGCTCGGCGAAGTTCCGTATCAGGGACAATCCAGCGACCGTCAGCGTTGATGTTACCCTTTGTGTTCCTCGCCTCAACCAACGACGACCTTGTTGCGCACTCCGCCCCTACGGCTCGGTCTTGTCGAGCTCCTCGCCGTCAGCGCGATGCTCATCACGGCATCGTGTGCATTCCCCGGAGCGCTCCACGCGCAGGTGAATATCGAGGTCCTGCGGACGGATAGCCTCCCACTCGGTCGGTCCGGCTCGGTCGGCGGTGACATGTCGATCCGGACCGGCAACGTCGACTTCATCGCACTCGACTTCCGCGGGCGTGTCTACAACGTGACACCGAACGAGACCCGCCTCATTGTCGGCAACGGAGGCCTGGGCTTCCTCGACCGGAGCCGCTTCGCGTCCAACGGTCTGCTTCATTACCGCCGGTCGTACACGTCCATCTCGTCCTACATCGATCCCGAGTGGTTCGGTCAGCTGAACTACGACCGAGCGCAACGGCTGACCTTTCGAGCGATCGCCGGAGGCGGGGTTCGAACTGCGTTCGCTCAAGGTGCATGGGGTCAATTCGGAGCGGGGTCGTCCGGTATTCTCGAGTACGAGCGGCTGGCGCTCCCGGATACTGCCGTGCACGCCAAGCGGACGCTCGAGATGCGCTGGAGCAACTTCCTGACGCTTCGGGTGGTGCCGACCGACAACCTCGTCATCACGTCGACCACCTACGTGCAGCCCGCGCTCGCAGACTTCGGAGACTTCAGGGCCCTCGAGAATCTCCGCCTTTCGGCCGGCGTGACGGAGACGCTGGCCCTGACGGTCAGCTTCGACCTCCGATACGACAGTCGACCACCGGACGGGCTCGCTACCCTCGACACTCGATTGCGAACGGGCGTCACCTACACGTACTGACGCCGCAGTTGCCCCACGCTCATCGGAGCCTCGGCGACCCCTACGACGCGTCGGTGAGCGTCCGCCGGAACATCCCGATCAGGTCTCCCACGGTGCAGTGGGATTCGACCGGATGCCTGAGCTGGCGATCGGCATGAATCGTATAGTGGTTCCGACGACCCTCACGCGTCCGCTCGATGATCCCCGCGTCGTCGAGCTCTCCGATGATGCGCATGACGGCACGCTCGGTGATCCCCACCCGCCGTGCGAGCTCCCGGACCGTGATGTCCGGATCGTCGGAGATACTCAGAAGCGTGTGGGAGTGGTTGGTCAGAAAGTGCCAACTCGATCTCTCGGACACACGACCCCCAATAATTGCCATGATTTTCATGTAACGCTATTCTTGCATCGCAATTCACGCAACTCTTTGGCCTGATTCCCAATGGCTCGTCCCCTTCCTTTCTTCGAGAACGCCCGCGGCAACGTCTTTGGCGGCCTGACCGCCGGCGTCGTAGCGCTCCCTCTGGCGCTCGCCTTCGGGGAACAGACCGAGATGGGCGCCATCGCGGGTATGTACGGAGCGATCGCGCTCGCGATCCTCGCTTCGGTCTTTGGCGGTACGAAGACCCAGATCAGTGGTCCCACCGCGCCGATGACCGTCGTTTCGGCTGTCGTCATTGCAGATGCGATCGCATATATGGGTGGCTTCGAGCAGGCGATCCCGCTGATCATTGCCACCTTCCTGCTGGCAGGCGCGATCCAGGTGGGCATGGGCCTGCTCGGCATCGGGAAATACGTCCGCTACATGCCGTATCCGGTCGTCTCCGGCTTCATGTCCGGAATCGGTGTGATCATCGTGATCACGCAGCTCTTCCCCTTCGTGGGCGTCGCGGCACCGGCGGGCGGACCGATCGGGACGATCCGATCGATCAACACGATCCCCGAAGTTCTCAATCTCGCCTCGGTCTCCGTGGCACTGATCACGATCGGGATCATCTACGGCCTCCCGCGCATCACGAAGGCCGTCCCGTCCTCGCTGGTCGCCATGCTCGTCGTCTCGGTGGGTGCGTTCATCCTGCTCGATGCGGATTCGATCCTGCGCATCAACTCTCGCGGACCGATCCCGACCGGCCTGCCGCAGCTGCAGCTCGGCTTCGTTGAGATCCTCAGCGACCTCTCGCATCTGGCCGTGATCATCGAGTACGCCATCACACTGGCGGCTC